>JAFGLO010000003.1 GCA_016927995.1 Candidatus Dojkabacteria bacterium | reverse complement strand
AGCGGACACCAGATAGTCTCTGGAAGTGTCCTGAAATTTAAAGATTTATGGAGGTTTCCCGACAAGTCGGGATTTCACTCAGGTTGAATATTGAGCGTTCAACAAGTCCTCCGGTGGACAACTAAATAACAAAAATCTATTTAACATGTTAAATGTACTTAAAAAACTGCTTATAAGTTTGCTAATAATGTTTGTTAGCATGCCTTTGCTTTTGACTCCTGTTTTAGCAGAAGGAGACTCTGTTGAAAATTCACAAGAAACCGATACAACCGAATCTGAAGAACCGGTTAATCCTTCTAACACCAATGGTGAGTACTGGATTTTTCATAGTGAGAGCTGTCCGCACTGCAAAAAGGTTGTCCAATTTGTTGAAAATCAAAATTTAACCGATAAAGTAGTACTAAAGGAACTTCCTGCCAGTCAAGCCGAAACGGATCAGACGCTTTGGGATAACCAAACCCAATTCATTGAGATAATACAAGAGCTTGGTCTTGACGGAGGCATTCCTCTCATTGTAAAAGATGGTTCGTATGTTTCCGGGGATACACCAATTATTAATTATTTAACATCCGAATTTTCGTTAAGTGAGGAAGTTACCGCTGAACCAAAAGGTATATCTCCATTACTAATAGGTATTCTTAGCTTAGTAGGAATCATAGTTATTTTGTTCGTTTTGCTTAAGGTTGTTAGTACATAAACCTTATGATTAGACCGATTGTTGCTGCCCCTGCACTGTATCCCGATACCGGACTTTTAGAATTTTTAAGGCTATATGAATCTACCTATTTAAAGCAGATAAAGTCTAAGTACGATCTGTTTTCCAAAAAATTTGTTTCGGTAAAGGGGTTGATTGTACCACATGGTCCTTATACTTATACGGCCGGTGTTCAGACTGTAACCTTTGGATTGCTAAGTAAGCTTTTGAACTTGAAATCAGTAACTTTTATTTTTATTTCCGAAAGTGAAACTTTTTCCAATAAGAATATAGGAATATATCCATATACGGGGTGGGAAACACCACTTGGTGTTGTACAAACAGATAACGAGTTAATATATAAGCTTAGTAGAGAGCCTGGTTGTAAAATAATTGAAAGATTCTCGGAAAAGGAGACTGCTATAGAATCAGAGCTTCCGTTTGTTCAGCATTATTTTTCCGACATCAATTATAAAATAGTTGCATTAGCGGTTCCTAAATCCGAAAGTTACGAAGAGTTGACTACAATTATTGATCACTTTCCCCGTGAAACATGTATACCAATAGTGTGCAGTAATGTAGCTGTAGGGAATAATACATCCAAGGTTAAACAGATTATTGGTATTGCAAACAAGTTTATTCCAATGCTTGATACAATAACTATCCAAAATGAGTGCGATGGTGCGTTTCAAACCGGAATTTTGGCATTAATGCAATATGCCAGAAGAAATAGGTTTAATCTAAGTTTGATTGAGCAGGCCTGTTCGCAGGATTTTGGTGATACACGTAATTCCAAGGAAGGATATAGTTCGTTCTTTTTATATTAGTTTGGTATAATTAATGCATGGATGAGAAGCAAGTTATAAAAATTGAAATATCAAAAGATACAATAGTTCGGGTTATGCTTGTTTGTGTTTTGGGTCTTGGAATATGGTACACACTCTCCAGAGTATGGGATGTTTTTATTATTTTGTTCCTTTCATATATCTTGTCAGTTGCTTTAAGACCAACAATAAAAGCATTGTCTAAAAACAACCGTTCAAAAGCCGTATCAATAATTGTTGTGCATGCTGTATTTTCTCTATTGCTTGTACTTGTTACCGGTTTCATAATTGTTCCCATAGTAAACGAACTGCCGAATCTTTTTCAAAACCTGGAAAGTTCACTTGAAAATATTGTTACAAATTACGGGTTCATAGCTGACTTTATTAAACTTTGGGGAATAGATCCTTCCTCAATTGACATTGGTAACTCGCTAAGAGAGACTTTCAAAGGATTTTTATCAATGGATTTGCTTCAACAGGGAATCGGTTTTGCAAATAATGTAATCGGTGTTGCTGTTGCTGTTCTAACCATATTTATTATATCTCCGTCTCTTTCGTTTATGTATGATGACATGATGATAGGTATCCTGAATCTAATTGCAGATATTAAAAAAAGAAAGAACATTCACAACCTAATCGAGACAATAAACGAGAAAATGGGTTATTGGTTACAAGGTCAATTAATCTTGTGTGTAATCATATTTGTGTTTTCGTGGATTATCCTATCGTTACTTTCCGTTCCATTGGCGTTGCCGCTTGCGCTTTTGGCCGGATTGCTCGAGGTTATACCCAATTTAGGTCCACTCATTTCTGCAATAATTCCTGTCGTAATTGCAATCGCCGGTGGAAATATTTACCAAGCAATTGGAGTAATTGTTGGATTTGTTATACTTCAGCAGATTGAAAACTATTTCATAGTTCCCAAAGTTATGTCAAAATCAGTTTCATTGCCTTCACTTGCAATTCTTTTGACAGTCCTTGTAGGTGGGAAGCTGATGGGACCGTTGGGTGCATTTATTTCAATACCTGTAGCCGCAATTGTCAAAATCATTATCGATTATTCAATTTCTGAGAGAGAGAAAAAGATTCGAAATTGACGATATTATAATGAGTTGATATAATTGTTTGGATTATTTTAAACTGCCTAGATTTGAGTATATTTACTTCTAAAAAGTCACCCAAAGACGATCTGTTTTCCATTCATTACGATGACATTACAAGAGAATTAGTTGAAAAGTATAACGAGAATCTCTATTCGCTATGTGGTTTAAAAGGTTTTAGTATTGTAAGAATTAGCCCATTCGATATTCCTGTCCCAAAGTATTTTGTTATAACATCAAACGTATTCGATATTGTTTTTTCAGAATTTTTAGGAGCTATAAAAGATACATCGGTTAAAGTTCAGGTGGAAAAACCCACTCCAAACGTAAACTTACCCGATGAGGTTGTTACGTTAATACTTAAAAATTACGCCAGACTTTCAGGCTTTTCCGATGCATGGGTAGCTATCAGACCGTCAATAGTTTTACCGACCGACAAAAAGCTTGTTAATTTTGCAGGTCAAGTTGACACATTGCTTAATATCCGGGGGGAGGATGATGTTGTAAAGGCTGTAGAAGAAGTATATCGAGCCTATTGGGACAAAGACGTGCGTAGATTTCTTGTTAATAATGGAATTGATTTATCAAATGTTAAACTTGCAATCGTTATTCAAAAAATGGTCCAGTCCGAGAGTGCGGGTGTAGTATTTACAAGGAATCCAATAAATCGCAAGGCTGATGAACTTATGATAGAAGCCGTTTTTGGACTTGGCAACACAATTGCCGACGGATTAATCACTCCTGATCAATATATTATCGATCAAAAAGACCTTCGAATAATTGAAAAAGTAATTTCACCACAGGAGTGGATGCTTGTGCGCGATGTGCCAAGGCGGGGTAGCATGAATAATGACAAAAAAATAGAAATCTCAGCTGCATGGCAACGTAGGGCAAAACTATCCGATCACATAATTCTTGAGTTATCCGAGATTGCGACAATGCTTGAAAAAGGTGTTGGCTCCGAATTGGAAATAGAATGGGCGTTTTCGGGAGGACAGCTCTGGATCTTACAAACCAAAACTGCTGTATCGTATGGGCTTAAAAAAGAAGAGCTTACCGATAAGCTCGAAATAGACAGTAGTGTGGTTGACGATCTTCTAAAAGAAATTAATCAAAAGAAAGCCAAAAATAAATCTAAATCAATTTCCGACGGACAGCCAATTGTTACCGGGAATTCCACAAACGGTGTAAAAGTAACTGTTTCCGGAAAAGCGCTTTTAATAAGTAGTCGACTACTCGACAAAGTACCGCAAATAACTGAATACGTAAAAGATTCAGACTTTATTCTTGTAACTGATCGGTTGGACAATCGTTTGATTCCACTGCTTCCTAAGGTTAATGCAATTATTAGTGATGAAGGTGCAATTGCGAGTGATTTATCAATAGAAGCCACTGCCAATAATATTCCCATAATTTCAAACACATTTGTGGCCACATGGATGCTTAAAACAGGAGAGTTTTTAACTGCGGACGGCTCTACGGGAAACATATTTTCATCGGGTAAGGATTTGCAGTCGGAACTTGAAAGTCCCAAAACCCAAAAGTTACCAAAAGTTAAAAAGAAGATTACTCAATCTATGCCGATTCATGATTCAACCGTCGAGACAATAACCAAAATCTGGATTGATTTGGATAGTTCACTTGTTGCTCCACAAGAAGTGAACATGGCTGCTGTAAGTGGTATATATTCAGTAAGCCTGCAAGACTTGATCACTAAAATTGGTCAGTCTCCTTACGGTGTTTTGACCGGTGATTTAAGAAAGCAATACGAGGAGAAGATATACAAAGAACTTTTCGATATTGTCGAAAAAGCCGACAACAAAAGAATTACAATTTCTCTTGATTTGCCAAGGGGCAAAACTTTTTATGCAAAACTTGCAAATCATCCAACCCAACTAGCCCAGGTAGCACCGAACTCCGACCTTCTCCCGATGTTTCTGGCAATTGTAAGGAAAATAGTCAATGCAAAACACAAAAAGAATCTTGCGTTTGCTATTGAAAATACCAGAACTGCAACCGAGGCTTTGGCTGTAAAGCGAATAATCGAGGCTACCGGATTTGCCTCGTTGGAGCGTCCGAAGGTTGGCGTTACCGTTCATTATCCGTCCATGATATATGATATTCCCAGGATTGCTTCGGAACGCATTGATTTTATAACAATAGATATAGATACTCTTGTTACTCATCTTTTTGCAAACGACAAAAACTCAATTATAGAGCTTGAATTAAATAGTGTTGTTGTACAAGCAATTCGAAAACTTATAGACGATGTGACCCTTAATCGAGCTGAAGTATATATTCACTTACACGATTCCAATTTCCTAGACATAAAAGAAGTTGTTCGCACATATACGAATCTTGGAGTTACCGGGTTTATATTTGAATCAGAACTTATTAGATCTAGTATCCACGAAGTGAATATCTTTGTTTCAGGACTCGAAAGCAGACTTCTTGGTATATAGAACTCTTTATAAACCTGCTATAATCCACTAATGAATACTCCATTGATGCAACAGTATCATAGTATAAAAAGGCATTACGAAAATGCAATTTTACTTTTCAGAATGGGTGATTTCTATGAGACCTTTAACGATGATGCAATAAAGATTTCCAAGGAACTTGACATAACCTTAACCTCCCGTGATAAAAACAAAGACAATACTCCTCTTGCAGGGTTTCCGTATCATGCTATGGATACGTACCTGCCTAAGCTACTCGGGGCCGGGTTAACGGTTGCCATTGCTGAGCAGATCGAGGATCCAAAACTTGCCAAAGGGGTAGTAGAACGAAAGGTTGTTCAGGTAATAACTCCCGGAACGGTTTACCATTCAAATGTTTTAAAACAGGATAAAGGGAATTATATGGTTGCTCTTTGGGAAAATAAAAATAATTTTGGACTAGTGGTCTTAGAATTTTCTACGGGTGAACTGTTGGTAACTGAAATTTCAGGATGGGAGAATACCTTGAATGAGATAAACAAGTTTAATCCATCGGAAATAGTAGTTTCCGACAAACAGATATTTAATTTTCCGACCACATATATTGTTCATCCTGTAGCGGAACGTGAATTTTTTGCAAACAATGATTATAGGCTTGAAACAAAATTTAGAGTTCACAATGTTAATGGACTGGGCCTAACCGATTACCCCTTGGTTCAAAAATCGTTGAGTGCACTTTTAAAATATATTGAAGAAAATCAGTTTTTGCTCCCGAGCCATCTACAGACACCAAGAGTTTATAATATTTACGATACAATGATTCTTGATTCTCAGACTGTTAACAACCTGGAGTTAAATACCAGATTGTTTGAAACATTAAACGAGACTCAAACGGGTATGGGTGCAAGACTTTTAAGATATTCAATATTAAATCCACTATTAAATCACAAAGAGATTTTAGAGAGACAGCAGCGAGTAAAATATTTTGTGAACAACTTCGAAAAGCTAAATATCGCAGAATTACTTAAACGTGTGTCAGATATTGAACGACTGTTCGGAAGGATTGGAATGTATAGAGCAACTCCAAGGGATGTTTCTGCACTAGGTATGGGTCTATCATTAGTTGTGGATATAAATTCTACTTGCAAAAATTATCCGGATGCAATGTCGCCCAAAATTGTAGCAGAGATTACAAAAGTGACTGAGCTTATTAAAAACACGTTAATTGACATTCCTCCCGCAAATATTAATGGGGGAAGATATATAAAACCCGATGCGGATCCGGAAGTTAAAAGGCTTTCGGATATAATCCTAAACAGTTCATTGTTTCTAAAAAATTATGAGAAGGAAGAGCAAGCACGTACGGGAATATCCTCACTTAAGGTTACATTCAATAAGGTATGGGGTTATTATCTGGAAGTTACAAACACTCATCTTGAAAAGATCCCTTCAGATTATGTACATAAACAGACGCTAACCAATGCCACTCGATTTATAACTTCAACACTTAAGGAATTCGAAAACGACATATTCTCAGCGGAGGAGAAGATTGTCATTAAAGAGCGCGAAATATTTAATAAACTGTTAACCGACATAATAAATTATAAGAAAGCAATAAAAGAAGCAATAAAATACATATCATTTCTGGACTTGTATAATTCTTTCTCATTAGTTGCAACCAAGCGTGGATACACATGTCCGAAGGTTAGTGCAATGACTGAAGGCAAAAAGTTACTAAATATAAAAAATGGAAGACACCCTGTACTTGATTTAACATTAGGGTCTAGTTTTATTCCCAACTCGACTACAATTACTGAACAATCATTTGTTCACATAATAACGGGTCCTAACATGTCCGGAAAGTCTACATATATTAGACAAGTCGCGTTGATCTCACTTCTGGCCCAGATGGGTTCATTTGTTCCGGCGGACGAATGTGAACTCACAGTAGTAGATAGAATATTTACCAGGATAGGAGCGGGGGACGATATATCGTCCGGTAGGAGTACGTTTATGGTTGAAATGAGTGAAGTGTCTACAATTCTAAGAAACGCTACCGAGTTCAGTCTCTTGATTTTGGATGAAATTGGTAGAGGAACGAGTACATATGACGGTTTGTCAATTGCGTGGGCAGTAACTGAGCATATTGCACAGAAAATCAATGCTAGAACACTATTTGCAACACACTATCATGAGCTTACTGATCTTTCGGATATCTATTCGAGTATTTCCAACTACAATGTTTTGGTAAAAGAGGATGAGACCGAGCGCAAAGTTGTTTTCTTGCATTCCATAGGCAAGGGATCGGCAAGTAAGAGTTATGGTGTTCATGTTGCGGACATGGCTGGACTTCCATCAAAAGTTATTACTCGTGCCAAGGAAGTACTCAGCAATTTTGAAAAAGAATCAATCATAAAGCCAATTAGACCCAACATTAAATCCGAAACAAAAGATAATTCGCAACAACAGAGTTTGTTTTCCGGGGTATCTGACGAGCGCATAAAGCAATATGAAAATTTAAGGGCAATGCTTAGTGAAGTTTCTTTGGATGAAACAACACCGCTAAAAGCGCTGTCAATTTTGTCTGAAATAATTAAACGGGTTAAATAAGAATTAATCCGTAGCCTAGCTTTCGTTTGGTTTCAATTTTGGCGACTTTGGTTTTGGACAGTTTGCGTCTTAAGCGTTTTATAATTGTGGATACTGTACTGTCGTTTGTTTCCAATGACCGAAATACTATGCGTTTGATCTCGTCGGCGGATACAAACCGACCTATTTCTCTTAATAAAATCGAAAAAAGGGTAAGCTCTTTGGGACCCAATACGGTAATAATTTCCTTTGCTGAGAATATTTCACCGGTTTCTAAGTCAAAGGTAACACGGTTTCGTTTAAAGAATCTCTCGGGTGTATATCCCCCTAATCGTGTGGGTTCCCTTATAATTGTAGTTCCTTTCAATCGTTTTATCAGGTTAAAACACTTTAAAAAGAATAACATTGGGATAAACGGGCATAAGACAATGTCATCAACGCCGATTTGGAAGGCCGAGATATAAAATTGCCGATCAAATGATTTTGTTAGAATAATTATTGCCGTGTTCGAGATTGAGTTTTTAATTTTGCGACAAAGTTCCAAAAGATTTGGGCTAAAGTCTCTTTCCAAAATAAACAGGGCAGGGCTTTCTGCAATGATCATTTTCCAGAGTTTGTTTTCGGATAAGCAACGTTTTACGTTTAATTGCTGAAGATGGGGAAAACTATTAATAGTGATTTGTGAAGTAATTGTGTCTTTTGAGCAAACTATAACAAGCATTTCCATGTATTAAGGATAACGTGAGGGGCTAAAAAAGAAAAGGGTAGTAACTTGGCATCTTGCCAAAATAAAAACTCACGAGCCTCACAGGAGACCCGTGAGCTTAAAAGAACTATCTAACAGCCTTCTTGAGAACACTGCTAGCTCTCCATCGAGGAGCTTTGTGTGCAGGAACCTGAACAACAGCTTTTGTTCTAGGATTCATTCTCTTGCTGGCCTTAACGTTAACGACAACGAACTTACCAAAGTTCATTACCTTAACTTCTTGACCTTTCTTGAGAGCGGCTGCAACGGTTGAGAAAACAGCATCTACTGCTTCCATTGCTGCCTTTTTGGAAAGACCGGTTGCTTGTGCAACAGCGGCGATTAATTGCGTCTTTGTCATGTGGGGTTACCTCCTTTCTTGGATTTTGGAAAACCACGAAACTACGTGATTTTCAAGACAAGAATAACTAAAATATGTTAGTTTGTCAAGGTTTTGCTTTACGCACTTCGTTGATTCGCTTTATCAGGTTGCTACTTTGAGAGTTTAGAGTATCGACAATTACACCATTCACAATGATATTGGAATCATCGGAAATCTCGAACCGTTGGGGATATGGGAGCATCATTCTGTCAAAGATTATTTCCTTCTGAGCCCAAAGCACTGAATCTTTAGGTCCAACGGTTCCAACGTCTGTAATATAAGCAGTTTTTTGGGGGAGAATTTCTTCATCTGCGGTTTGAACATGAGTGTGAGTACCTAAGATTGCACTTACCTTGCCATCAAAATAAAGTCCAAAGGCTTTCTTTTCGGCGGTTGCTTCTGCATGAAAATCAACGATAATTGCTATATATTCCTTGGGATCAATTGTTTCTAGGTATTTCTCAAAACAAACAAATGGTTCTACCAGGGTACGTTCATTTATAAAATCCTCGCCCATTATGTTTATAACAAGGACTTTTCCCTGAGGAGTGTCTACGGCTATACTTCCGACTCCAACAGCTGTATCAGGATAATTCATGGGTCTAATAATCTGATATGTTGAGTCAGTAAGGATTTCCCAAAAGTCCGGCTGTTTAAAAATATGGTTACCTGATGTCATGACATCAATTCCGCAATTCTTTAGCTCGACAGCAATCTTGGTTGTTATTCCTTTTCCGTGTGCGGCATTCTCGGCATTGGCAATCACAAGGTCAATTCCTTCGGTTTTTCGTTTTTCAGGGATAAAGTCTGCAAGTACTTTTCTTGCATTTTCTCCGCAGATATCGCCTAAAAATAGTATTTTCACGATTATTGGTTTTTAAGTTATTCTCTTCCTACTTGCTGGACTTCTCTCATAGGTATCTTCCGGATTACTACTTCACTATTTTACTACTTTGCCGTATCGATTGCTCTTGTTTCCCTTACTACTGTTACCTGTATTGTACCTGGATAGGTTTGTGTTTCCTCTATTTTTCTGGCGATCTTTTGTGCAAGTACAATAATATCGGAGTCCTTTGCGTTTTCAGGTTTAACAATTACTCGGATTTCACGACCTGCATGAATTGCGTATACCTCTTTGACTTTGTTTTTTCCTACCTGTTGTGTAAGTTCCTCAAGTGCCTGAATTCGCTTGATATAGCTTTCGTATGATTCTTTTCTAGCACCCGGTCGTGCTCCGGATATTGCATCTGCAATACTTACAATTACTGATTCTATTGATTGTGGTTCTATATCACCATGATGTGACTCTATTGCATTCACAAGTTTTTCGGGAAAACCGTATTTTCTTGCCAAATCACCACTTATATGATGGTGTGGCTTGGAGATTTTTTGAGTTAAAAGCTTTCCTATGTCGTGTAAAAGACAGGCTTTTTTGACTAATGAAACATCTGCTTTTAGTTCTAGTGCAAGCTGTTCACCAATTTTCATTACTTCGAGCGTATGTTCCAAAAGACTCTGTCCGTAACTGGTTCGGTATTTCATTTTTCCAAGGAGCTTTACAACGTCGGAAGGTAGGTCTGTCCATTCTGCTTCCTGAGCAAGCATTTCACCGTTTTTCATTACTTCCTGGGCGATTTCTTTTTTAACCTTTATTACAATTTCTTCAATTCTTCCGGGATGGATTCGCCCATCTTTTACGAGTTGATGCATTGTTAGTGCTGCGATTTCACGTCTTAAGGGATCGAAACAAGAAAGACTTACATGAACCGGGGATTCATCGACAATTACATCGACACCTGTTGCGGCTTCAAATGCACGAATGTTTCGACCTTCTTTTCCGATGATTCGACCTTTTAGTTTTTCATCGGGAAGCTCAATTGTTGTCGTTGTGGTTTCTGCAACAAATTCGGTAGCTACACCTTGCATTGATTCTACAAGAATATGCTTTGCTTTTTCGGCTGCCTCTACTTCGGCCTTGTTTG
This sequence comes from Candidatus Dojkabacteria bacterium, assembly GCA_016927995.1. Taxonomy (NCBI): domain Bacteria; species Candidatus Dojkabacteria bacterium. The sequence continues at coordinate 73,877 of JAFGLO010000003.1, read as the reverse complement.
TGGCGATCTTAATTTTCTTGGCCATACTTTGACTTAGGTCTGCCTCAAGTTCGGAAAGCAACCTTTTCTGTGCTTCTTCCTTTGTAAGCTGGGCAACCTTTTCAAGTGCATTTTGTAGTCTTTCACGTCCGTTTTTAAGCTCTGCAAGTTGTGTCTTTACTTCTTCTTCTTGTTTGGAAAACTGTGCTTCACGATTGTCAAGTTGGGAACTTCTTTCGTTAAGCAAAGAGTCACGTTTTAAGAGCTGTTGCTCTTGATTATCAAGGCGATCTCGAACTTCCTTTGCCTTTTCTTCGAGAATCTTTTTGTCTTCTAAGACCTTCTTCTCGGCCTCGAGAATTATTTCCTCTGCCTTATTACTGGCAATTCTTATTGCTTCTTCTTCGCTTAATCTTTTGGGAGCACTAAGTTTAGAGGTTGCAAAATATGATATTAATGCAGTTACCAATACGGCAATTACATAACCCCACATGATTTTAAACATTTAAATTATGCCTAAAAACGTTTTGTGTTGGAAAATGCGAAATTTTTTAGAAGATAGTTACCGGGTATTTTTTAAACTTTGTTGTATTTTCAAGTTTTAATAAGTTTCAGAGTTTAATAAATTTCTTAAAGACCAGTTGTAAGCTGTTCTTCTTTCTTCAGTCGCGCATAAATTTTACCAACTGTTAAACGTTTTCAACATAATATGATACCGCAACTTTAACTTTAAGTCAATGTGGAGTTGGTTACTCGATGGGTTGTGTAATTATTGGCTAAGTTGAGGTTTAAGTGTATCTACTCGTTCTTTCTCCTCTCCGCCCTTAGTTCCGTAAACTTTTATCCAATCGATCTTTCCGGCTTTAACACGACCTTGTCCTTCTAATACGTTTAATCCAAGTGCATCGTCGAGTGCACTCATCATGTGAGGAAGGGTAAAGGGAGGGTTCCACCATTGCCCGAAGACCTTTGCTCTTACGCCATCTACTATAGTTAGTATAGTATTTTTTATGTATCGGTTATATTCAGAAGGGGCAATCATTTGATTATTTATCATTCTAACAATTTCCGGTTTGTTCTTTATTTGTGATTTCAAGTGCTTTTGGTCTATTATTAAACTGATATTTCCAAGATAGGCTGGTGAATCCTGGTAAATTTGTCCTTTTAACATGATAATCTGTTCCTTGGTTGTTTGTTCAAATGATCTTAAGTGTAATGTATTTGTGTTTATCGACACAACTACCTCCGGTGGAGAAGCCTCATGAAACGAAACGGTAAAAACAAAGTGTTCGTTAGCAAAATCCGGCGACTTCTCAGGGGGTTCTTTCCCCAGAACGATTGCCTCTAGGGTTTTATCTTTGATCCATTCAGTGAGTCCTTCATATTTTCCTTCATATTTTCCGGTTAAAAATCTTTCAATATCTTTGGGTTTGTTTGGTCCCATTGCCCAAGGGGAATTTGCAAGTTTTTCGGGAAAATGGCAGGTTCTTGGTGCAAGCCAGTAGCCCTGACGAAGAACGGAAATCATTTCGTTACGAATATCGTTTATCTCCGTTGGTTTAAATAGGGTACTTGGTATAATTTCGGAACTAGGCATAATTTGATTTTGTAATTCAATAATTTGAGCCTTCTTTGACTTCCATTTAGGACTTTTTAGATATCCTTTTATTTTCTCTGCAATACTTCTTCTTTGGTATTTTTTAGATGTTTTGTAACAAGCTGCCGACCAGGGACTTGTCCCAAGTATGTCCGTTTTAATCTTTAGGATGCGTCGCTCGGTAGGAGTGAGTGATTTTGCCTTCTTAATTTTTAACGAAGCGTTAAAGATTTCACCCGTTGTTCCATCAATTGTAAGAAGGTCTCCTTCTTTGATTTTAATGTTATTAATGAAGATCTCTTTTTTCCCAACCTTAATGTCGCTGGTTCCTACAATGCCAGGTTTAGCAGTTGCTCTCATAATTATCGCCATATGACTTGCTGCCCCACCTTTGGTTGTTATAACTCCATTTGTTTGGATCAAGGTTTCGACATCGTTGGGATCGATATGGTCCATTACTAATATGGAAGGGAGCCTTTGTAATGAGTACCTTTTTACTGTCTTCGGTGAGAGAGCAAGATGTCCGCAAGCTGCACCTGTTGATGCAGGGATACCTTTAGCAATAAAGATGTTTTTTGATTTGTCAGCAATGCTTGTGGACAGAACTTTATTTATATGCTCATGCTTTACAAGTCTTACGGCCTCATTTTCAGTGATTAAACCTTCGTCAATCATATCTGATGCAATTTTAAATGCAGCATCACTAGATAGTTTAAGGGTTCGTGTTTGAAGAATCCATAATTTATTCTCTTCGATCGTAAATTCAATATCTTGGGGTCGTTGATAGTGTTTTTCTAGCTTTTCACCAAATTCCAAAAGTTTCTTAAATGCATCTGTATCGGGAATCTTTATTGAAACAGGATTTTGCATGCCACTTACAACGTCCTCCCCTTGAGCATTTTCTAAATATTCAATGTATGGAGCAGTAGATCCTGTGCGTGGGTTTCGCGTAAAAAGCACTCCGGTTCCTGAGTTCGGTCTGTTTCCAAAAACCATTTTTTGGATGGTTACCGATGTTCCAATATTGTCAGGGATTCCACTAAATTTTCTAAATGACTTTGCTCCCGGCTTGCTCCAGGAATTGAATACACCTGCAATTGCAAGCATTAACTGTTTGACCGGATCTTCGGGAAATTCGGACCCTGTGTGTTTCTTAACAAGTGTTTTAAATTCCAAAATAATTTGAGATAGCTCCGGGCTTTTTAATTTATCTTTGCGGTTCGCAACTTTTAGAATTATTTCCTCGAATAAGTCAGGATTAATTCCCAAAACAGTGTTTCCAAACATCTGGATTAATCTTCTGTATGAGTCCAATGCGGTTTGTTCACCAATCGAGTCCTTTAGGGTTTCAATGTTTTTGTCACATATACCTACGTCTAAAATGGTATCCATCATTCCTGGCATTGAGTATACAGATCCAGAACGTACAGAAACAATAAGTGGGTTTTCTGTTGACCCGAAGGTTTTTTGAGTTTCCTTTTCGAGTTGCTTTAGTGTAGCTATAATTTCTTTTTGTATTTTTGGAGAGAGTGACTTTTCTTTCTCAAACTCTTTCCAAACTTTGGTGGTAATTACGAAGGCTTTAGGTACAGGCAGATTCATTCGCATCATGTCACAAATCTTTGTAGCCTTGTTACCAAGTAGGGTAGAGTCAATTTTGAAAATTCTATTTGACAAAAGGAAAACGCGTTGGCCCGGTCCCTCTGAATGGTTGTTCATAACATCAATCTTACAAAAATAATGATATTCGTACAACCTTCCCGGGGTAATGTGCCAAGAAAGCCTAGTATTATACCAGATTTGGAGGCTTCCGTAAATGATAGGACATTAGAGGCTAGAATTCAGTGAGGACTCGTTTTTGTTCCACAAATATAATACTCTTCTTGTTTTCCCAGTAGGCTCGATCCCAAAGACCTGGAAACACCTTTTCTTTTTTTAGTGCTTGCTTCGTTATCCAAAAATTGCTGACACCTTCCTCTGGGTTGTCGATTATTAGCTCTCCTTCAAATTCAGTTACATCAAACCAATAAAAGTATTGATCTCGTAAAAATTTTCCTTCTTTATCAAAGTCGACAAAATGGTCTATCCCACCAAATTTTAGGGTTTTAACAATGAGCCCTGTTTCTTCCAAAAGTTCTCTACGAGCAGCTTCGTAGACTGTTTCACCAGCCCTAATTTTGCCTGTATGAAAGCCTATATAACCATAAAACGGGTGTTTTAGCCGCTTACTTGCAAGGTATTCTGTCTTTCTGCCAATTTTTCTACTTACTCTAACCAATACGCCACGTTTGCCTTGAACCTCTATCTGTGAAGAGTGCTCATCTATTCGATTTGAAAACTCCTTGCCTTCTGGTGTAAGTGTGTAGATGGTATTTATTTTGGAAACTAGACCAAGCTTAATCAATTTGTTTATGTGATATGTTAAATGATCTGTTGTAAGGCCTTCTATCTTTAGATCTCTAAATCTTGCTGTTGGGAGAAAGAGTAACTTTTTGAGGACAATCATTTGGAATGGATGGAGGTCAATTGGTTTCATTTTTGTGTAAAGTAATTTAGATTGTGGTGTAAGCTTAATGTATAAAGGGGTAACGAATCAAGTGAAATCGATTTAAGTAGGGACAGGTCTAGACCTGTCCCTACATTATTTGGCAAGATTCTGTTATTATTTACATGTTTACTTAACACTTTTTACAATGGCACAAAAAATAACACCACAGTCAAAAGATTTTGCAAAGTGGTATCAGGACGTAGTTTCAATGGCAGATTTAGCCGAGAGCTCCGAAGTTCGGGGTTGTGGAATAGTAAAACCATATGGGTACAAGATTTGGGAACTAATGAAAACAGAATTAGCAAGACTTATAGAAGAAACCGGAGCCGAAAACGTATATTTCCCAATGTTTATTCCATATGAAAATTTGCAGGCGGAGAAGGACCATGTAGAAGGATTCTCACCTGAACTAGCCGTTGTTACTCATGCCGGGGGTGAGAAGCTTGTTAACAAACTTGTGGTAAGGCCTACAAGTGAGACAGGAATGTATAAAGCATATGCAAAATGGATTCAAAGTTATAACGATCTTCCGCTTCGTTTAAATCAGTGGAACAACGTTGTAAGGTGGGAAAAACGTCCAAGGCCATTTTTGCGTTGGTCTGAATTCTTGTGGCAAGAGGGACACACGGTATTTGCAAAGGAGGAAGAGGCAATGGCTGAGATGTGGCAAATGCTGGACATTTACGAAAAGTTTTATGAGTTTTTGGCTATTCCGGTATTCAAAGGGAAAAAATCTCAAATGGAAAAGTTTGCCGGAGCCGAGATCACATCATGTGTTGAAGTAATGGCACGTGATGGAAAAGCTATTCAGGGTGCCACTAGTCACCATTTGGGCCAAAACTTTGCAAAAGTGTTTAACATAAAATTTGTTGGTGAAGATGGTGAGGAGCACTATCCTTATCAAAACAGTTGGGGGTGTACATGGAGGGCCATAGGTGTGCTTATTATGACCCATGGTGATGATGCCGGATTAAGACTTCCGCCCAATATTGCACCTATTCAAATTGTCGTTGTGCCAATTTACAAAGATGATAACAAAGAAACCGTCATAAGATATGCAAACGAAGTGGCAGATGAGCTTAAAGACTACAGAATTAAAGTTGATTTACGTGAAGGGATAAGTCCCGGGTTTAAATTTAACGAGTGGGAGTTAAAGGGCGTACCTCTTAGACTTGAGATCGGTGGAATGGAAACTGCAGATAAAACAGTTACCGTTGCAAGAAGGGATACTGGGGAAAAGTCTAAAGTTAACATCACTGATTTTATCTCGAGTATTCCGAACTTATTTTCACAGATACATGAAAATCTATATAAGCAGGCAGCTGACTTTGGTGGAACACATATTCATCGCATTGAAAACATGGACGAAATAAAAGATCAGATTGGTTTTTTTGAAGCATCATGGTGTGAAAGCCCTGAGAGTGAAAAGTTCTTGAAAGAAAAGTTTTCTATGGTTTCAAGGGTTTTGCCAAAAGAAAGCATGGATAAAGAGCCTAAAAATAAAAAATGCTTTATTACCGGTGAATCTGCAAAACACGACTGGTTATTTGCAAAATCTTATTAAATTAAAGCTTTAAAACTGCCTTAGGTGAAATCAAAGAAGATTATTAAGATTGTCATACTTGTGGGAGTTCCCGTTTTAGTCGTGGCTATTAGTATCTGGATTTATTTTAATTTCTTTGTTTGTAATAAGGATGTATGTGAGTTTGACAAAGAAAGCTTGCCCAAGAGTGAAATATCGGTAAATTGGGAGAATCTTCCCAATTTTGCTTGGAAACTACCAATGAAGATAGATCCTTTAATTAATGTAACCGGAGATACTTTAAACCTTATTCCGGAAACAGTACATCTGACATTAATAACCATTAACTTAGGTCATTATGAGGTTGTGGAGGAATATTATTTTAAAGACTCGGAATTTTCTGATTTTACTTATAAATTCAAATTATATAACGACTTACCTGACTCCAACTCTTTAATCTGGATATTTACAATATGTGACAAAAGCGGAAGAACATATTCAAGCGTGGTGGCAAATACGACAGCATACGATTTCATGGGTCTTTTCTTTATTCTCCCTGCATATATTCTTGTGGGGATAATTCTCTTACTGGGTTTAAAGGGTGCTTTAGTAAAGGAAAATGTAGTATCCGTTGTATATAATTCAAACACAAAGGTTCCTGTGTCCAGAGCCATTGTAAGACTGTATAAAGATGGAAGGCTATTCCAGACTGCGGTTTCTGATGTTCGTGGAATTTACAAACTTAACCCTATGCCGGGTAAATACAAGATTGATGTAAAGTGTGCCGGGTATAAATTTCCAAGTTTTCTCTCACCTAGGAGGGTCGATGGAAAATATGAAAATCTTTATTACGGTCAGGAGTTTACTATTGATGAGGGTCAGATTTACATAAAATTTAATATTCCACTAGACAGTACTTCAAAGGAGGCTGGTTTAATAAGAAAGGTTGCACTTGGTACCTTTAGCACGTTTCTGGGACTAAATACCGGATTAATGCTTGTGATGTTTTTGGCAATGACAACATTTTTTAGATTTTCCTCGATTGAGGCTTATGTTATAGACATTTTGCTATTAGGCATCTGGGGTTATAAGCTGTGGTTAGGGATTTTAAGTAAGCTAAGTTACGGTACGGTAAAAGATCAAGATGGCAAAACTGTTCCAAACTTACAGCTTGGGCTTTACGAAAGAGAGTTTGATAATCTGTTCTCAATTGTTACAACCGACGAAAACGGAAGATATCAGTTTGCCGTTCCCGGCGGGAAGTATTATATACAGTCGAATTCCCCCAAAATATCAGTTTTAGGAGATAATGGAAGCGATCATATATATGTTGACTTAAAACCCGGCAAGAATCATTTGTTTGCTCCTAATCTTAAGGTATATCGGGATTTTTCAGAGGACAAACCTTAATCTGTCACTTGTGTTACAATACAATGTCATAACTTTATTAAGATCTATGCAGATGTTTTCGTTTATTAAAAAACTTTTTGATCATAACTCAAAAGAATTGGAAAATGTACAAGCAATTGTGAATAGTATTAATGAACTTGCTCCCGAGATGAAAAAACTTTCGGACGCAGAGCTTGCAGAGAGTACTACGTATTTCCGAAAAAAATATGGGTTTTCCCAAGGTAAACCTCTTACTGCGGAAGAAAATGCGGATTTAAAAAAACACCTATTGACCTTGATTCCGGAGGTTTTTGCAAGGGTAAGGGAAGTTTCCGATAGAGTTGCCAAACACAGACAGTTTGATGTTCAGTTGATGGGTGGAGTGTTCCTAGCCCAAAATAAAGTAATTGAGCTTTTTACTGGTGAAGGAAAAACAAATGTTGCTCCACTAGCAGCATATTTGTATGGACTTTTGGGATATGGTGTCCATATTGTTACTGTAAACGACTATCTTGCTAAGCGTGATGCAGAATGGGTTGGCCATATTTTATATGCACTTGGTATGAGCGTTGCCGTAATAACTCCTCAGGCTGCCTATAAATTTGTGCCCGATGCAGAGGCAATTTCAAAAAATGGTGATGAAGTTAAGGCACTTCTTAAAGAAAAAGATCTTTCAATTATGGCTTCTCTACGAGGCGCAAACCTTATTGAGGTTACAAAGCGTGAAGCCTATGAGTGTGACATTACATATGGAACAAGCAGTGAATTTGGGTTTGACTATTTGCGTGATAACATGGCACGTTCACTTTCCCAAAAAGTTCAGCGGGGTCATTTTTATTCGATCGTTGACGAATGTGACTCAATCCTAATTGATGAAGCACGAACGCCACTTATTATTTCCGCTCCGGCGGCAAAGTCAAACGAATTGTATGTGACTTTTGCAAAGTTGGTAAAGGGGCTTAAGCGTGATACGGACTATACAGTAGATGAAAAGGATAGAGATGTTTACTTAACCGAAGAAGGCATTGCCAAAGTAGAAAAACTTTTGGCCGTAAAAAATCTTTGGGAGAATTTTGAACTTGCACATCATCTTGAAAACGCACTTAAGGCTGAAGTGCTATTTACCCGAGACGATGACTATATTGTGGCATCTGGCCAAGTTCAAATTGTTGATGAATTTACCGGGCGTGTACTCTCCGGTAGGCGTTATAGCGAAGGACTTCATCAGGCAATTGAGGCCAAAGAAGGGGTGGAAATTAAAAAGGAAAGCAAAACAATGGCAACGATCAGCTATCAGAACTTTTTTAGGATGTACGATTTTCTTTCCGGTATGACTGGAACTGCCGCAACGGAAGCCGAGGAATTTGCAGACATTTACAAACTCGATGTTGTAGTTGTACCAACCTACAAAGGGGTTATTCGTAAGGATTATCCGGACGTTGTATATAAGACACTAAATGCAAAGCTTAATGCAGTTGTTACTGAAGTAGAAGAATATTATAGTCAGGGTAGACCTGTGCTTGTGGGTACCGGTTCAGTTGAAGTATCCGAAGTTGTATCTTCACTTCTTATGAAAAAAGGTGTTCCACATAACGTACTTAACGCAAAAAACCACGAGAAGGAAGCATTGATTGTTGCAAAGGCCGGTGAGAAAGGTGCGGTTACCGTAGCAACAAACATGGCCGGTCGTGGTACCGATATTAAGCTTGGCGAAGGGGTAAAGGAGCTTGGCGGATTACATATTGTTGGTACTCAACGTCACGAAGCTCGCCGAATTGACAACCAGTTAAGGGGTCGATCGGGTCGACTTGGTGATCCGGGCTCGTCCAGATTTTTTGTCTCGCTTGAGGACGAGTTAATGCGTCGATTTGGTGGTGACATGATGAAAGGGATGCTTGATCGAATGGGTGTAGATGAGAATCTTCCCATAGAGTCGGGCTTTATAACTAAGGCAATTCAATCAGCCCAGAAAAAGGTAGAGGGTCACAACTTTGAAATTCGTAAGCATCTTGTTGAGTATGATGATGTTCTGAATAATCATCGTGGAATAATTTATTCACTCAGAGACGCCCTAATTTCTTTGTTGGACAAAGACAAAGAAATTCATAGTAAGTTAAACGACAAACAAATTCGGCAAAGATACAAAGATCTTGACTTAGATCGGTTTGATTTTGATCAATTTGAGATTTTTGTTAACGAATTTTCGATACTGGGGGAGAATCAGTCCGGATGGGATGATTTGTTTGGCGCTGATAATCTTGTTTTCCTGCCTGTAAGAAAGTGGATTTTACAAAAGGTTACTCAAAAGATTAAATCTGCTTTTACTTCGAGTTTTACTGCAGATGCCACTATCGACAAAGACGAGAGTACAAAACTTACACAAAATATGTTCTTACTTATTCCCGAGAATCTTTTGGATATAGCAATTTCGGAAATTGGGTTTAAAAATAGAGGGGATTTTGAGTCCTCAATGATAGAAAAGAAAGAAATGCAGGAAAAGCTAAATCTTGCCTACAAACTTGTCTTAAGAGTATTTACAAATTACTACCAGGAGTTTTATAAGGTGGCAAATGACATTGAGCGGGTAATAATTTTGTCTACAATTGATAAACTCTGGATAGATCACCTTGATGCAATGCGGGTTTTGCGCGAGGGGATTTCACTTAGGGGATATGCACAGAGAAATCCGCTTATAGAATATAAAAATGAGGGTTATAATCTTTTTAATGAATTACTTCTTGAGCTTGCCGATGGAATTGCTTCACGCATATTTAGAGTTCAACGAGTTTCTAAGCCTTTACCTAGTAACAGTTTGGTTCGTAATGCAATTGCAAATACACTTAAAACCATGAAAGACAAAAAGGAGAAGGATAAAAAGTCCGAAAAAACACCTCAAAAAGAAACAAAGTCTGATCCCAATAGACCGGGAAGGAATGATCCTTGTCCATGCGGCAGTGGGAAAAAATACAAAAAGTGTTGTTATCCTAATTTTGGATAAATAATTATGGACAGACGACTTATTGATACCTGGACAGATGAACGATATGAATCAACTTCGAATGTTTTTAAGCTCACTAATGGGTTGACTGTTGTTGAGAGTGTTAAACCAGAAATAAAGACTATTGACGTATCGATAATATTTAGGGGTGGGTCGTTTTTTGAAAAGCAGGCCAAAGTTCCGAATGGTACTGCACACCTGCTTGAACATATAATTGCCGGAAAACCTAACAAACGGCATAAGACACTTGAGGCTTTAGATCGGTCAACACTCGGAACACTTAAAGCTCCAAGTCTTGTTATAAATGCACGTACTTCGTTTATTAATCTTTATTTATATGGTAGCACTCACCAAAAAGGATCGTTAAAACTTTTGCGAAATCTTCGTTACAGGTTGGATTATCCTCATGAGAATATAGAAAAATATGTGACTAAGGAGAAGGAAGTTGTTTTATCCGAGATTGCAACGAGTAAAGAAAAGAAAGACGTAGGAATAAAACTCAATAAGTTTTTAATTGGAAACGAATATCCGGAGGTAACAATTCCGATTGGAGGAACTTCAAAAGATATCCCGAAAATAACAGCGGCTCATCTTATTAGATTTAAAGACATGATTTATAATCCCAAGAATGTTGTTGTTACCGTGCAGTATGGTAGGCGACTCTCGAAAGGACTTTGGGATGAGATATACAAAATTGCTGAATTGTTTACAAATAATAAGATTAGCTTTAAGTCGGAAAACAGACCGGTGAAAAATGAATTTAGTGTTTATCATTTTAAAGATGATTTATACAGAAATGATGTTTACGTAGCCGTATCGTATTTAAATAAGCGTCCCGTAAAAATTGATTATAAAAAAAGTGTACTGTGGAGTCTGTTTTACTCACTTTTCCAGGAAGTTGAAAGGATTTTTATTCGTGAAGGAAAGGGTTATATTTACTGGGGTAGCTATATAAACCATTATCTTATTTGGAATATTAACTCGAAGGGTTATAAATTTTCGTGTAGACTTGAGAAATTGGGTGACGTGATGGATGATGTATTTAACGTTTTAACATGCAAGATTAATGAGTTTCTTGATTCTTCTTACGGAAAACGTTGGTTTATTGATCAACTTAGCTGGTTCTTGTTTAAAGACAACTGGAAATATGAAAGTGAATATGCCGAAAATATAGGTATTAATATTTTGAACGGAAGTGATTATAAATTCTCTAGAGATAAGAAGGAAGCTGTATTAAAAAAACTAGAAGTGTCAGAGCTTAAATTATTTATAAAAGATCAGTTTCTAAATACTGCACCAAGACTGTGGTTGTCATCTCCATTTGAAAAGTCCAGAGTACTAAGAGTTCTAAAGAAGACAAGGTTTTATAAATACTTTTCTAAAATAAAGCCTAAGGTCATATAATATCTATTAAAATTGCGACATCCAACGGATTGTGTAATAATTAAAAAGGATTACTTTCTACTGCCAAAAAATGCCCAGTAACAGCGTTGTTCAAAAATTAATAGATACAGGGAAGCTTACCAAAGATGATTCAGTACAGCTTTTTATTGAGTCGTCACGGACAGGAAAGAATGTTGAGACTTTACTCTTGGAGCGGGGTACAATTACTTCTGTTGATTTGGTAAAGCTTAAAGCCGAAATCTTCAGTGTGCCATTTATTGACTTATCCGAAATTACAATAGATGACAAAGTTATCGGACTCCTGCCACTTGAAACAATGCGTAAATATAAAATGCTTGTTTTTCAAGAAGACGGACTTTTGGTAAAAATTGCAATGGCTGATCCATTTGATGTTCAGGCCCTGGAATATGTAAAAAGCAGACTCTCGCAGTTCAAACGATTTGAAGTATATATCTCACTGCGTGAGCAAATTATAAGCATAATTGATTCCAAAAGTGCATCGCTGATTGGTGAGGAGATTGAAGAATCTTTGGAAAGTGTCGACTATGAGGGAATGGAAATAGATGATAGTGGGGCGGATGTCGATACCAGTAACGAAAATCTTGCAACAGCACCTGTTGCAAAAATAGTAAACACAATTATCGAATATGGAGCCAAGACTGGTGCCTCCGATATTCACATTGAACCATTGGAAGAAAAAACTCGTGTTCGATATAGAATTCACGGCATAATGATTGACAAAATAACTCTACCTAGGGCGGTTCATCCATCGGTTGTTGCCCGAATAAAAATTATGGCAAAACTAAAGATTGATGTTAAGCGGATGCCTCAAGACGGTAGAATTCCCGTAAAGTATCGTGATCGTCAGATTGATATTCGTGTTTCGACGCTTCCTGCAATTTATGGCGAAAAGGTTGTGCTTAGGCTTTTGGATAGAAGTGGAAAGGTTCCCCCATTGGAAGAAAGCGGACTGCGTGGACCGGCATTTAACACTTATATGCAATCAATAAAATCAACGGTAGGTATAATCCTTATTACGGGACCCACGGGTTCCGGTAAAACCAGAACGCTCGCAAGTACGCTTTCAGTTGTAAATGACGAAAAAGTAAATATTATTACACTCGAAGACCCTGTAGAAATCCGAGTTCGGGGGGTAAACCAAGTGCAGGTTAACCCGCAAGTCGGTTTAACCTTCGAGAATGGTTTAAGATCTATACTAAGACAAGATCCCGACATTGTAATGGTTGGTGAAATTCGTGATGCGGAAACAGCAAAACTTGCTGTGCAAGCTGCCTTAACAGGTCATCTTGTACTTGCAACTCTTCATACTAACAGCTCGGCAGCTGCACTTCCAAGACTTGTAGACATGGGTGTTGAAAGTTATCTTTTGGCATCAACGGTAAGAGCCATTGTAGGGCAAAGGTTAGTAAGAACAATTTGTCCACACTGTATTCAAGCGTATGAGGTTAGTCCGGAGATTGTAACTGAAATAAATGAGACACTCTCAAATATCGACGGATTTGATGCAATTGCATATTCGGAAGCAAAGTGTAAGTCGGGAGCAATGCCATCGTATTACAAATGTCCGGAAGTTGATGAAAGCGGAATTAAAAAATTATATCTTTACAAAGGTTTGGGGTGTGACAAGTGTAGCGGTCAGGGATATTCAGGCAGAACCGGAATATTTGAGGCACTCCAAATGTCTGAAACTATTGGTAGAATGGTAATGAAAAATAAACCGGAAAGTGACATAGCACGAGAAGCCGTTGCTTCCGGAATGATAACCATGGTTCAAGATGGTTATCTAAAAGTGCTCGACGGGATAACAACCCTTGAGGAAGTAATGCGTGTTATAAATACATAAACTGATAAAATTATATATGGATATGGCATCTTTGTTAGGGCAGTCCGGGATTGGGAGTAATGCAAATACAACCGTTCCTCAAAATATGCCGGTTTCTTCGGCTGTGGATGATCAGGTTAAGCAGGATGTTTCCTTGCCGGAAACTCCTCCTGATACTTCGGTAAAACCAGATCCAACGGTTTTGAAACCCGATTCAAATGCTGCAGATATAAAACCTTCGGCAGTTGATTCGCCCGTGGATCCTATTAATCAGAATGCGCCGTTAGTTACCGAGCCGGACGCAGGTATATTGTCGGCCGAACCATTGGTAAAGGCAGAACAAAAAACAGAAGATTCTGGTTCTTCCGAAAGCCAGGGTGAAAGTCAGGGTTCGTCTTCATTGGGAACGGACGGTTTGCCACCGCTTGTCGAAAATCCCAATAAATTAAGTACACGTGAAATACTAACAGGAAACAATAAAGCGGTTGGACCAACGGAAATAACCCCGGATGCATTACCGGATGCTAAATTAGTAACTGCAACTAATACACTTGATGCACCACAGTCCGAAGTTACTGATCCCGAATCAAAATCGTTGAAAACAACTGATGTTACTAACGTACTGCCCCAAGATTCGGCGCTCCAGCCTTTGGAGGCTGATACTGGTGGACCTTACCCATATACAATTGATCAGTTACTTGACCTTGTAATTCAGAAAGATGCATCGGATCTGCACATTTCTGCCGGATATCCCGTAATGATTAGAGTCGATGGGGACTTATCTTCAATTAGCCCGGAGAGATTGACCCCTGAAACATCCAAAGACTTAATATATAGCATGCTACCCGACGACATAAAAGAAGTTGTAGAGGTAAGTAAGGAAGCAGATCTTGCACATGCGCATAAAGATTTGGCAAGATTTCGTGTTAATGTATATCATGCGAAGGGTTCGATGTGTGCTGCATTTAGACTTATACCCAGAAGAATTCGATCAATTGAGGAACTAAAGCTACCATCAATATACAAGGAGTTTGCCGCATTAAAGCAAGGTCTTGTTTTGGTTACCGGACCAACCGGGCATGGTAAAAGTACAACGCTTGCTTCAATACTTAATGAAGTAAATAAAACTCGACCTGTCCATATTCTTACTATCGAAGATCCTATCGAATACGTTTACCCAAGGGAAAAGGCCTTGGTCTGTCAACGTGAAATGAAAAACGATACACATTCGTGGGAAATTGCATTAAGGAGTGCATTGCGTGAGGATCCTGATGTTGTGTTGGTTGGTGAAATGCGTGATTATGAAACAATTGCCGCAGCAATAACTGTTGCAGAAACCGGTCACCTTGTGTTTGCAACACTTCATACAAACAGTGCCGCTCAAACGATTGATAGAATCATCGATGTGTTTCCTGAGCATCAGCAATCTCAGATTAGAACTCAGTTAGCAACTGTAATTGAGGCTGTCGTATCACAGCGATTGGTGAAGCTTATTGGTGGAGGTAGGCGTGCTGTTTCCGAAGTAATGCTTGGTTCACCGGCCGTACGAAATATAATTCGTGAAGGAAAAACATATCAGCTCGATAATACAATTAGGACGAGTAGTGATATTGGCATGATCTCAATTGAAAAATCTTTGGTTGAACTTGTACGAGAGGGTGTGCTTAGTGTTGAAGATGCTCAGGCCTATGCAATCTCACCGGAAGAAGTTGTTAGATTACTAAAATAATTAAATAAACTTATGGCAAAATTTGTATATAACACAGTAGATTCCGCCAGTAAATACCATAAAGGCGAAATGGAAGCCGAATCTGTTGAGGTTGTTTCCAGGGCTTTGTCGGAATCTGATCTTAGAGTAATAAGTATTGACGAGAAAATCGCAATATTTGATTTTGAGCGATTTAGTGAAATCAATATAGGAGGAATCCCGCTTAAGGAAAAGGTTATTTTTATGAGGCAGCTTGCAACAATGCTTTCTGCGGGTGTCTCACTTACAAATTCCTTAGATATATTATCTCAGCAGATTGATAACAAGGGCTTTAAAGCTTCGGTGGAAGATGTAACAAAGAAGGTAACCGGGGGGATGGCTTTTGCTCAGGCATTAGCTGCGCAGAAGGGTGTATTTGATGACATCACGGTATCTTTAATTGAGGCCGGTGAAAAAAGTGGAACACTTGAGAAAATTCTCTTGGATCTTGCAACAGAGCTCGAATCTCAACAAGAGTTCTCATCAAAGGTAAAATCGGCAATGATCTATCCGATTATCCTTAGCATTGTTATTGTTGTTGTCGTTATTCTGCTTATGGTTTTTATGGTACCTTCAATGAAACAGATGTTTTCGGAGTTTGGAGAAGAAAAATTGCCGTTTGCAACGGAAATTGTGGTTGCAATAAGTGATTTTACGCTAAAATGGTGGCCCATACTTATCGCATTAGTTGTAATTGGTTTCTTTAGTTTTCGATATTATTACAAAACCGAAGGCGGTTTAAAGGTTGTTGACAAACTTGTTCTTAAGATCCCGATCTTTGGGAAGCTTGTTCAAAAGGTACAAGTTGCAACATTTACAAGAACAATGGGACTTTTGATACGTAGTGGTATGGATATCGTTGATGTGCTTAACCTTACGGCGGCTTCACTTTCAAACTTTTGGTTTAGGGAGGGCGTCAAAGGGGTAATAAACGAAATTAAAAAAGGTGTTCCGATGGCTCTTCCACTCTCACGTGACGAAAATTTCCCGCCACTTGTAAGCAGAATGATTGCGGTTGGTGAAGAAACCGGTAAGCTCGATGTTGTTTTTGATAAATTGAACGAGTATTATTCACGAGAAGTTAAGCAACTCACCGAAAACCTTTCGTCAATTATTGAACCCGTAATGCTTATTATAATGGGTGGTGCTGTGGCCTTTATTGCAATTGCAATATATGGACCAATGTTCTCGCTTTCAAAGATTATTGCAAGTTAGTCATTTTGTAGCCTGATTTGACAACTCAAAGTTCTTACTATACATTAGATTAAGTGAAAACTTTATATAAATTTTTATTATGTGACATGAAAAAAGCAACAAAAGCTTTCACCTTTTTAGAACTTATGATAGTTCTTGTTATCATAGGAATTCTTACAATGGGTGTTACACTTGCAGCAGGTTACGGAATGAAACTTGCCCGTGACTCAAGAAGAAAGAAAAACGTTGATAACCTTGCCGGACTAATGCAAGCGTATTATAACGACAATATAAAATATCCTGTCGACGCAGACATGACTGTAATGATAGGTAGCTCGGGCGCACTTACATCGTTTATGGAAGGGGTTTTCGACGGAACTCCCTGTAAAGGTGATGCAATGAATAACTGTTATTCATATGCAACCGATTCAGTACAGCATTACTATGCAATTTGTACGTGTCTTGAACTTAAAGCACCTTCCGATGGTAAATGTACCTCACTAGATCAATGTTACTGTCAAGGTAACGGCAACAGTTCATTATTAACTACGGCTTGTCTTGCATCAAAGACACAGTAATTGAACCGTGGAGGTAATTAGTGTTTGGAGTATTCTTGCTATTAAGCTGTTCTTACTGATTTGGGTTTGGTTAATCGGGGCTTCGGTTGCAAGTTTCTTAACAAATCTTGTATACAGAAAGCCCCAAAAAAAACCGCTTAAAGGATTCTCCGTTTGTGAAAAATGTGGAAAAAGACTTTCAGTAATTGAACTAATTCCTGTGTTTGGGTATCTAATAATAGGCGGCAAATGCTCAAAGTGCGGATATAAAGTACCAATGTATTATCCGTTAGTTGAGGCCTTTTTGGGGTTTGCTTTTGTATACATTGTATATGCCGCTTTTTATTATACGTTTAACCCATCATTGATTATTGTTGAAACGAACTTGGAATTGTTTCGTTCAGCGGTGTCGGTGTTTTTTTTGATAATTCTTGCAAGTGTCCTCTTTTACTATTTTATGTACGACCTTATTCATGAAGAGATTAACGAAGGATTAACCAACCTTTTAACTGTGGGCGGATTTATCTATTCGTTATATTTTGTAATTTTTGAGAAAAATCTAATAGTTCTTTGGGATATAGGGATTGCAGTTTTTGTTCTTCTCGGATTCTACCTAATGTATAAATATCTAAAAAAGGAGCTTATGGGTTTTGGCGACGGGCGATTTATTGCACTTATGTTTTTATGGTTTCCGTTAAATTTTGTGTTGGGTAGTCTTTGGATGGCAAGTCTCTTGGGTGGGTTGGTGGTTCTTATCATTATTATTGTAAAACATAAAAATTGGCGAGGAATGTATATTCCATATTTGCCCATATTAATAGGAGGTATAGTTCTTTGTTACTTTCTTCGATTTGACGAATATGTAGCGTCAGTGATTTCGGATTTATTGTGGTTGACGAGTTTGCAAAGCTAAAGTATAGTTGAATATGGAAAAAATCTCTAATCCCAAACGTGCGCTTACTCTGTTGGAGGTATTGATAGTTATGTCTATTGCCTTGATTGTAATTGCTGGTGGGAGTGTGGGGTTTTTGGCTATACGCAGAGTTCAGCTTGTAGATCAGGCCGCACTAAACTTTAAGGATAATCTTGAAAATGCAAAACATAGTGCATTGGTCACAAAGAGAGGTGCCGGGGAAAATTGGGTGTACGGAATAGGGGTTGATCTTTCAATGATAAGTACAAAGAATACCTATAGTCTTTTTAAAATGTGCTCAAATTCAGGCGGATATACACCGCTATCTTCCACCCTGTTTAATCTTTTTGACTGGAGGGATCTTGGAGGTACATCTTGCACCGGTGTAAATGAAGGGATTGTATATTTGCCGGGTAAAAAGGATTTGTCTGCGGGTTCCGGGTTAAAGGGAATTGCTTTAAATACCGATGTAAAATACATAATTTTTGAGAGCGTTACAGGTAGGGTATATTTTGTAAGTAAAACAGGTGCTATTTTTGATTCAAAGATTGACTCATTGTTGGTTACATTTGGTGCCGGGAAAAGTACACGAATAATCAAAATAACCAGCGGTGCCAGTATCGAATTTGTAAGAACTACTAAAACCAAAGAAGAGGAGATAAAAAAATAAAGCTTATCATATGAACAAAAAGAATAATAAAAAAATCTTGCCGAATATAAAATCCGGTGCGTTTACGTTGGTTGAAATATTAATAGCTTTGGCAATTCTTGGAATTGGTGCCTTTGCCTTTATGGAATTAATGCTTAGCCTAGATAGACGTGCAACCGAGATAGAATTTGATACATTGGCCGGAAACCAGGCCTTGGAAATTCTAGGTGGAATAAGATCTTTAAAGGTTGGAAATTGGTCAAGCATTCCGAACCCAACCGGGTCTGTTGCCTATAATCTTGAAAACAATAACGGAATCTGGCGGTTTGGTACAACTTCTACACCTCTTGATCCGGGAACCATTAAAACGGTTACCGCATTGCAAAATTTTTGTAACTCAAATCCTAATGTGTGTATAAAAGTAGGTCCTGCACATAGACGTGTCCCCGAAAATATGCTGTTTAATGTACTTGTTACCGTAAAAACACTACCCGGGGGGGCAAGTGTTCCTGCAGCCTTACGACCTAAGCTTGTTACCGTCATTATTGGGGGTAATCAAGTCTATGGAGTTAAATCATTTGTGAAATTAACGACCGTTGTATCAAAATATTAACAGAAAAAAAACAAAAGCATTTTCCTTGATCGAACTAATAATTGCTATTTTAACCCTTGGAATTATAATGCTTGCGCTTACAAACCTTCTTGTATCAGCACTTCGGGTAAACTATCTTATAAATGCGAAAACTCAAGTTGTTGGAGAGCTTGATTTTGCAATTACCGTTATAAGATCCAATATTCAAAGTGCCGATTCAGCACTTAGCGAGATGTGTAAAGATGATGGATTGTACCTAGGTTTGGTTGGCGGGCAGGATAGTGTTGTTTTTAAGTATGGACAAAACGACAATGTTGGTTCAATTATCCGGACCAATAATCCTTCAATTTCTGCAAATGATGTGTATATTGTTGGAAAAGAAACGAATGTTAGTAGTCTTACCTTTGAATGTGCAAGTATAGAATTTGGAAATGATATTGTAATTGTAACTATTGAGGCTTCTCCCACTTATGGACCATTTTCCGGGGAGGTTAAAGTGGTAAGACAAGCCGAGATAAATACAGAGACTTTTCAAGTTGGATACAATAATTAATTAAAATCTCTAAAAATGAAAAAGAACAAAGCTGCTGCACTTATGCTACTTATAGTTGCAATATCAATTGCGGCATTAATTATTATTGCCGTTTCCTCTCGCGTTTTAACAAATATGCGTGAGGTTACCGAGCTCAGGCTTTCCGAGACGGCAACATCAGTTGCAAGCGGAGCCTTAGACAGGATGTATTCCTTAATAAACGATGAAAATGCTTGTGCCGGCACCTGTGAGATGTCGCTTTCGTCACTTTATGGGTCAGATCTTCCGGCAGGTTGTACCGGAACCGTCGATTATACTCCTCGAAACTATATTGAGAATGAGTCGGTTGCTAAGGATTCCGTTCTGGAGGTTGATGTTCATGGTTTACTTCAGTCTTCAACTATTCAAATTACCCTAAGTAGCGATACATCAACAAACGTTGTTTTGGTGGTAAAGACAATTGGAAAGAACCCCTCAACCGGAGTGTATGAGGTTTTGAAAGAAAGTGTAATTCCCGGAACTACAAAGCAAATAAATTACAAACTTGTTGGTTCGGAAACTGCTGCGGGGAATGAAACAGTGACAATCCCGGGAACTGAAACCCCAACAGATCCTATCACAAATCCTAAAGATCCGGTTATTATTAGAAACCCGGGAACCTATGAGCCCACGGAACCACTGTGGTATTCTTTGGAAACTGCAGTTAAAGGCAGTCTTCGGGGTTTAAAGCAAACTGCAACGGCAGGATTTGAACCCCTTTACGTAAGAATTCGGCCATTATATGGTAATGTCACAGTTTCTGTAACCGGTGTGGGTGCACAACTTCCAACGCAAAGGTATATTTATGTTGCCGATGTAAGTTGTAGTGGTATAAATACAATTTTAAACCGAACTGACCACGCAAATGACGGTGTTGCTACGATATTCGATTTCGTTTTATACAATGGTGAAGGTGAGTTGGACAAAAACTAGGGCTTTTGCTACTATGAATTATATAAATTGTTTCGAGCAATATTGTGAAGCACACAATTTTAATAGTCGATGATGAATCCGTAATCTTGGAGCAATATAAACAGATGCTTGAACTTGCCGATTTCAACGTGTTAACCGCAATTAACGGAAATCTGGCATTTGACATTATGAAGGAAAACAAAGACGAAATTGACCTTGTTCTTCTTGATCTTATGATGCCCGGAATTAGCGGAACCGAAGTTCTTTCCGTAATGCGAAAAGAACCAAAGGTTTATGGCGATCCAAAAGTTTTGGTTCTTACAAATCTTGCTAGCGAGCGTACAATAAAAGAGTGTTTTGAGCTAGGCGCCGACGGTTATGTAATTAAGACCGAAATGGACATGGAAGGGATCGTGAAAGAAGTTAAGCGTGTTTTGGAAGAAGAATAAAATGGCTATAAATATAAAGAAAAAAGTCCCAAAATATGTATGGATAACCGGACTTGTATTAGTTATACTTGTTGGGTCATTCTTTTTGTATAACGTGTTGACTCAAAGGATTGTATTTGGGCAACCTTTTAAAACTGTTAACTTTGAAGGTCAAATGGCTTCGGTAGTATCTAATGGAACATCCGAGACTATTTTTCTAAAAGGGGAAGTTGTCTCTAAAACTGACAGTCTTTTTTACTCAAAGTATTCCTTTTCTATTACAGAGTCGCTTTTAAATACGTCAACACTGACCGATGTGTTTCTGCCAAAAAATACTAACTTAACTGCCGGTCAGGGCTGCGTAATTTTAAAACTCGATTATTTAAATCTTTTAGGTTTAAGGCTTTTTAGAAAGGTCGACGTAACCTCGTGCGGAGATTATCAAGGCATTACCGACCATGAATTTTTGCAGGAAGCTGCCGTTTCTTTTTTGGAAAAGGTAGATGAAACATCGGATGGAAAATACCCATTTTGGCTTACATGCAAAACCTTTACAGGCAACTGCGAGTTAGGTTCCGAAGACTATAAGCCATATAACTGGGTTAATTATGCCTTTTTCGGAAATGACATGCTTGATAGTGAAGTAGCAGATTATTCAACTTATCTTGATGACTTAACAGATGAATCAATTCCTGTCGGGTATTTTGAATCCAGGC
Organism: Candidatus Dojkabacteria bacterium; assembly: GCA_016927995.1. Classification (NCBI taxonomy): domain Bacteria; species Candidatus Dojkabacteria bacterium. The sequence continues at coordinate 52,318 of JAFGLO010000003.1, read as the reverse complement.
TTTTCCAATACGGCGACATTGTACTTTCGTCGGATGCCAGCAAAGCCGAATACGCCGATGATTATATAGCTGTTGTTCGTGAAAGATACGATGAAAGCTATTATACAGACCCAGGTTATAATAGTGCATTTGATTTCATGTATTTTACCGAATACGTTTCTACTTTGCCGGTTAATTTTGGGAATGAAATGACTGGTACAGGCATTGAGAATTCAACTAATATGGCAGCCGTAGGGTCTATTGAGCTAAGTAATGCATATAAAATGACGCAAGACAGGGGTTATTTATTTGGTGCGATCTCATTACTTAACCAAGTCCACCTGTTTCTCTATTATGAAAACGATATCGAACCTTCACTCACGGATGATATTGATTTTAAAACATCAAGTTGTTATGCGATTCAGGCAGGGGCCAGACTTTACGATGCAACAGGTGATAGAAAATTTTTAGGATATGTAGATTATATTGTTACAAGAGGTGATATTAAAAAAATTTATGGCGAGAGGACTTTTGCCGAAAATCAAAGCATAACAAATGACCCAATGAATATTCTGCCTTGTATTGACGCCTTTGAGACACTATATATTAGCGATCCAGATAACAGAGCTTCATATCAAGATCAGCTCGATATTTTGTATGGATATGTAATTTCTTCTGGAATGATAGAACTTGATACATTATCCCAGGGATATGGTGCAATAAAGGGAACCAGATACTCAAACCCCGGGGCTAGTAATATAGAGCAGTTGTATGAAGTTTCCTCTACAGGTTGGTGGGCATATCTTTTGTCTAAGGCAATAAGCCGGGAAACTACAACAGAACAACCTAACTTTATGAACTAATCAATGCTAGCTGCAGTTAAAAGGTCAAAACCCCTATGGTTTACAGTTCAATTGGTTCTTGGAGTATTTTTGTTCGGTGGGGGAATATTTTTGTTTGGAAGGTTTAAGGTATGGGCTGATTGTACAATAACCGCTTGTACTGTTAGTCCAACTCCCGTTGTGAATAATTGTGGACCTAGCGTTAGCTGTTGTTGTCAGAACTTTGGCGCTGGTGAGTATTGTTCCGATGGTCGATTTTGCAGGCAAGGCACATGCAGTACTACTTGTGGCTGTGCGGGAGTTCACTGTGTTGGAAGTGCGTGTCCTGCAGGGGCAAATTGTTCATTTACTTGTGCCTGTGGAAATATATATACCTGTGGAACAACACCGGTTATTCCGCCATCACCGACTCCGCCAGGCTGTATTGAAACTGTATCTGGTCCGCCGATGCAAACAACCTTTGGTTACCTATGTATTGGAAGTATAAGCACTGAAACATGTAAATCACTTTCTACAAATCCTAACCAACCTACAACCATTCAGCTTCCACCTGCCGGAACGCCCGTTTATATTATGTCAGACAGAATAACTGGGGTTGGTAAGTGGATTCAGTATGACTTTGCTCTAAACGTATATATTAAAACATCGGCTACGTGGCCTAATGCACAAGCTGTTCAGGCAATGTACAACACAAGAAATACCTGGATCTATGATTACTGTCCCGAGGGAGGTGGTTGGAAATGTAACAACGACGCCAATCAAAAGATAACAAATACGTGCCAGGATAGTCCAAGCAACTGTAACGCAACTTACAGTATGGAAAATTCTCAAAGAAATTACACTCCTGATATTCAGAATTATCTTTTGGAACGGACCAATCCATCAACAATAGGTAGAGTTAACATTGTCCAAATAGCAACAGGTGATATGAGAAGGTGTAATGTAACTGCTTGGGGAGGTGATTTTAAAAATTTCTTTTATAGGTTTGTAAATGCTTATCCAACAATCAATACCGTGCAGGTAAGTACCGATGCTGCAACTTATTACGATAACTGTAATTCATATAAAACAAGTGCAACATGTCAGGCCAAGTCAGCCTGTGCTTGGAATGCGGTTAGAAACAAATGTCAACTTTATGTCGGTAATAATGCAAACTTAAAACAAATTAATATTCGATCAACCATTGGGCATACATTCTCAATTGATTCAGTTACAAATCTTGCTTACTGGCTTCAAAGTAGTAACAATGCTCCCGAGACAAATAGGGCGGGTCTGGCCGCAGCATTTATGCTTAGAGCCGATAACATAAGGGCAGGTGGTACAGGTAACTGGGTAATGAGAGGTATTCAATATATTGGTACGGGAAGCCTTTGCTCTTGTGGACTGTCCGAAATGATAAATAAAAATTGTGATAATTCATACAATGGTACAATATCTTGTAGAACAGTAACCAATGCTAGTTCGTGTAATGCAACGGCAAATTGCGGTTGGAATTACGCATATAGTTTCTGCCAACCTAAAAACACCGGAAATGGTTGTGATAACGATTGGCGAAGATATCCATGGTCAATTTCCCCTGATTTTAGTAGTCAATCTTACTGGACAACCAACTTGGCCGGTAGCACAAGCTTATGTTCGTTAACAAGTTCGGGTACCGATACGGCTACTTCCGGTTCCTGCACCGTTGGTAACACGGAAGTGCGCACTCAGTCAGTAACCAAGGCATCCGGCGTTGTTACGGTAAATTATACATATAGACCCGTAAGTAGCAGTTTATCCGGGAAGTTATATCTTTTCCAACATGCATCAGATAAAAGCGGAATAGTACAATTTAATGGTACCAGTGTTCGTAGCAGTTGGTCACTGATGAGAGCAAATATTGGACCCAATGGTCATTATGCCTGTGCATGGAATGGAAGCTCATGGGGTTGTTTACCTACAGACAATGACTTTGAGCTTTATGTTGATAATTCTGCACCAAGCGCAAATATTACAAGTATAGAGGCAGTTTCAAACGGAGTCGGCGGTTATTATGCCGACAGACTTAGGATAAATATTTCCTATTCTGATTCACAGGTAGCGGAAGATGGAGGTGGACTTGCGGGAGGAGCTTCGTTTGCATCAGAAACTTCAACCTCCGGGTTTTTCAATTTGAGATTTTCGGTGAATGGAGGGACGTATACAAGGTTTGCTCCTGGGAATATAGTCTCAACAACGTGTACGCAAGCGGCAGGGACATTGTCCGGTACTTGTTACGTAATTGTTTCGGGAATTGGTAGCGGTACTTACAATTTTAGGGTAACTGCACAAGATCTGGCAGGAAACAAACGAATAGCAACCTTAGGTTATACAATTGATGCTCCATGGTTTGTTACAAGTAAGGGTGATGTTTACTCCGGAGGAAATATTACCGTAGGTATTGCAAATAATGGAACGAGTTTTGGGCAGTTGTGGTATTTATCAAGTTATCTTGCTTATTCAGGCGGATCTATAAATGTTACTCCAAGCACCCTTACAACAGGAACATCCCAAAGCTCATTTGTGATAACAGGATATCCGGGCGAGCGTAACAAAACTTCATCAAGTGGAGGAAATGTTGACTGGTATAGTCTACTCAAACAGACGGCTGAACTTAATACCGGTTACGCAGGAGATAGTTGGACGGTTCTTAATTCTACTACGTTGACTACGAATTCATCAAACGGAGTATTCAGGTGGGGCGGAGGAGTGGCATCAGGAACATATTCAGGTGTAAAGGTAATCTTTGTAGATGGTGATCTTACAATTTCACCGGACCTTAGGGGCGCAAATGTATCAAGCGGGATTGTATTTATTGTGAGGGGCAATTTAACTATTGGTCCGGGTGCAAGTGCTACTCTTGATAGGAACGGTGATACGGTATCCGATGATTATATTGAGGCAGCAATAATCGTTTCGGGCAGTACATTAATACAGGCTGATACAAACCAGCTTGTGCTAAAGGGTACCCTCTTTTCCATGGGGAATATAACGTTAGGTCGAAGTCTTGGAATAGGCGCCAACAGAAATCATCCGGCCGAGGTTTTCATATATGATCCTAAGTATATTGACATTGTACGAGAGTATCTTGGGAGAATAAACGTTGAAAACTTCAGCTGTCCAATCGTCGGAGGGAGAAGTGAGTGTCAGTAGGGAGTATTTGGTTAAATACAAAGAAAAAACACTAGAATTTAAAGATTACGATGCATTGGTGTCAGAAGTGCTGAAGCTTATTCCCGAATGCAAATGTATTTGCTTGTATGGTGAACTTGGCGCAGGAAAAACATATCTTACAGGTAAACTTTTGGCAACACTTAATGTCAAGGAGCCAGTTGTAAGTCCCACCTTTGTTTTAATGAATGAATACATAGCTTCAGGGAAAGTTTTTAATGGACCTGTGTTTCATATAGATGCATATCGACTAACGGAAGAAGAGTTTAAGGAATCAATATCTTTGTTTGAATTCTTGGAAATTGGTGGACTGGTAATAATTGAGTGGGCGGATAGAGTCCCAAACATTCTTCCTGAAAGTAGAATAGAAGTACAAATTAAAACAGATTAAATTCGCTTCCAGTGAATAACAAGATAATCAAGCGCCAGCGCCTTGTTTACGTTTTGCTTTATATAGTTTTGGACAAATTGTACAAGCTTTATATTTGGGGTGGCTACATTTAGTTTTTTGCTTGAAAGATCTTCTTGGCTTAATCGCAATAATCCGGTTAGGAATGAAAAAACGACGTTTGAATCCTTTTGATCTGAAATCTCCTTAACAATTAATAATTTTCTGTATTTGGGAGAAGAGTTGAATTCTTTGCAGACATCCGGAATCTCAGTTTTGTGGAATGCTTTTTTAACATATTTGACCCTGCATCGTGAAATGATTGTGGGAAGAAGCAAATGAATATCCTGAGTTGTTAGTATATATTCGGTACTATCCGGGTGTTCTTCGAGATTTTTTAAAAGGGCATTTTGGGCTGTAGGAGTCATCATATGGGCGTTCATTATTATCCCAAATTGCTTGGAGAGCTGCATAGGTTTAAACGAAAGATCATCCATGAGTTTTTTAATCTCGTTTATTTTTATACTCTCAGTTCCTAGAAGGATATGGATATCGGGAAGTGTATTTTGATCAAGTGAAATTTCTTTGTTAATTTTTAATTTTCTTGATAAGTATCTTGTTACGCGGGCTTTAGTGATATCTGGGTCGGAATGAATAAATATGGTAGCCATTGTTATTTATTAGGATTTAACATATACTGGAACACTACGAGAGTTTAATATTCTTTAATGAAAACTTCAAGCATACTATACATATTCGTACTCGCAACGTTAGCCTGGTTTTTCATGGGAGTTTATCCGATCTTTGCTCAGACAGACGTTGAAATAAATGCAACCGTATATAGTGAATACATAAACTATTACAGGGATAATTCATACTTTACCCTGAATCCTTCAATTGCAGAGCAGGCAGAACCTGTTGCCGTAACAATCTATCTTCGAGGATTAAGCTATGTGCCCGTACCGGGATTTTATGTTTATATAAATGTTGATCCGATCTCTTCTTGCGATGTTACTCAGCCAATGTCTCCAACGGACATAAACGGGATTGCAACCGGATACATAAGCTGTACGAACCCCGGAACGTATGACGTTAGTATCGATGTAACCTCACCCTATTCCTTTACACTTACTTACACCGATAGTTTTACAGTAGGCCAGATGGTTGCACCCATAATGCAACCCGAGCCTGCAGAAACGGTAGGTTCCTCAAATACGGTTTACTGGTCCGCCGGTACGGGGTGTCATAATTATCTTGCGCAGGCCTCAAGGGATTTATCCTTTTCCGATATAGTTGCCGAGTCGGGATTTGTTTCGAGCACTAGCTATACATTTTCGGGACTTGCTGTCGATACAATGTATTACTATCGGGTCATGTGCAGAAACGAGTTTAATTATGAAAGTAATTGGTCGAATATTGTAAATAGTTTGCAGGTTTATCCAATAAGTTCGCCGACTCTCCAGGAAGAGCCTGAATTTACAATAGGTAATCAAAATACAATTTACATAAATCCTGGGTTAGGGTGTGCTTCCTACTATCTGGAAATTTCGGTTTTCCACGACTTTTCCGAAGTATTATCAAATTCAGGGTATATCCTAACCGAGTTTTATACATTTGAAGACTTGTCCATAGGTCAGAAATATTTTTACAGAGCTAAATGTAAGGGACCCTATGAAAACGAAACTACATGGTCAAATATTGTTAGCAGTACTCAGGTGTATGAAGACGTATATATATATCTTGAAAGTGCTACATACAATAATAATGGGCTAATAACGATAAGTGTAGACGCCTTATGGGATGGGATAACCGAGGCTATATTACTTGTAAGTAAAGATGGAGGTCCGTTTGAGTCTTGGGGGTTAATCTCCGGTGCACAAAATGTCTACAATCTTAATGAAATCTGGGGGTCTAATCAGGAACTTTGGTACGGAGTATATGTCTTTAAGATTCAATATACAACGATTACAGGTCCGGAAGGGGAATCGAATCAGAGGGTTTTGGAAATACAAAGGGAGGCACCGATAATTGAACCGGTAAAAGGCTTTTTCGAGACACAGATTGAATTTCTTGTGGATCTCTTTGAGCGTACCCAGGTATTTATTAAGTCTGTACCCGAAGTTGCAAAGAACGTAACTGCTGCAGGTGCCTATGCTTTAGCGGCAGTAAACGTATACCTCTGGTGGCAGGTTTTAAATGTTCCTTATTTCTTCCAGTTAATTTTAAACCTATTTAACCTTATCGGGTTTACAAAATTACCTCTTAAGCAGGGTGTTGTATACAATTCATTGACAAAGGAGCCATTAGCTCGGGTTGTGATTCGTGTGTTTAATAAAGACCACAAGCTTTTAAGAACTGCAGTTACCGATTTCAGGGGTACATTTTATTTTAAAAAAGTTGACGAGCCGATCCAGTTACATGCAAGTTTAAAGGGCTATACTTTTCCTTCGGATATTGTGCTGGTCGAAAATGACTTTCCATATACCAACGTGTATACGCATTCTGCCTACAAGCAATTTGAAAAATATGATTCTGCGGTTAGTATTCCACTTGACCCTATTCAATATAAAATCCAAAGTCGATTTGTGCGAAAGCTTTCGATAGGTCTAAACAACTTTTTTACAAGATTTAACACACTAATTGTGATTGCAAGCTTTATCTTTTCGGGAATTGTTCTTGTATTAAGTCCAGCCTGGTATAACTATGTTTTATTTGGAATAAGTGTGTTCTTTTTGTTGCTTAAGCTTTTAGAACTGACTACGCCTTCATCTACTCGAAAGGGAAAGGTTGTTTTAGCAGATGGTACTCCGGTTCCGGGTATAACTATAGACCTTGTCGACTTGGAATTTTCCCAGGTAATTGATAGGCGAGTAACGGATGATTTTGGTACATTTTTGTTTTGGGTAAAAAAGGGTAGGTATAAGCTTACGGTAAATAGCGTATATCATGAAATTGTTGCACCAAATAATGAAAATGGTATACTTATACAGAATCAGTCAAAACGTGAAAAAATTGTTAATACGCGTATCCTGGTTTCAGAAAAATAAATTCAAATCTGTCTGCAATGTCCAATTATCCTCTTGGTAAAAGACTGGGAATAATGACCCTGGCTCTTCTAAGTGTTGCCGTAATAATCGGAATATATCCTATATATTTTCAAGTAAACAACATTTCATTGCTTTTAATGACAGTATTCATATGTCTTGTTCTTGGAGTATGGTTTCTGATCTTTTCAAAGAAGAACGGGATGTTTACCTTGAAATATGTGGACGCAATGTGGGCATATGTCGGATTTATAGTTGTTCTTTTTGTTACTATATTTTTTCATCCGGGGTATAAAAATTTTCTTGCATCAATGGAGTATCCAACAGTGGGAATTTTAACGCTTGTTCTTTTAGGGCTTCTATTTATGGTAATAATAAATGCTCAGTTATCCAAGCGTGACATTTTTCTTTGGGTAGGAATTTTCTGTATTGCATTATTTGTAGCTGCAGTTGTACAATTATTTCAACTTCTCGGACGAATTGATCTTGCAAACAGCTTTTTCGGCGGAGGTTTTGTTCCGACTTCATATATTGTGCCGTTTGCATACCTTTTATTGGCTGTTTCTATTGGTGGAATTTACTTTGTGGCACAGGAGTCTTTCAATAAAACCTATCTTCTGTTTTTGACCCCGATTCTGACTTTTACAACCGGATTTTCAACTTTTCTACTTTTAAATGTTTACGACCTGTCATTTGGACTATTTACTCCATTTGGAATAGCTGTGACACTAATAGTTGTATGTGTTTTGGTCATTTTGTGGTTGACCAAATTTAAAGATGTATTCTCCAAGGGAAAATCATTATTTATATTTATATCCACCATTCTGGTTTCTCTGGGGCTTGCATTTTATTTTAACAGTATAAAAGACAAATTCGAAACTCTTGCTAACTTTGGAATAAGTGCCATGCCAATAAAATATGCATGGGACTTAACAGTCGACGCAGTTTCAGCAAATATTCAAACGCTATTTACCGGTGTTGGACCCGGAATTGATAGCATTGTTTTTATGCGATATCGAGATTTAACCATGTTTATGGATAATATGATTCCAGAGATGGGATTTGTCTGGGTTGGACCTTTGATAAACACACTCCTTGTGTCTTTTGGAATATTCGGATTTATAGCCTTCCTAATTGTCATTGGATTTATTATTAAACAAATTATATTTGATAAATCTCAACAAGGAACCGATCCGTTTAGCAACTTAACCGGTGGGTTAACGATAGCATCATTAATAATGCTATTGGGACTGCTTATAATTCCGGCGCCTATTCAATATGCCTTACTTCTGGTAATTGTTTTAGGGGTTACGTTTAGTGCTTATTATATTGTGAATCCCGGAAAAGAAAAGACATTAACGCTCAAGTTATCAATGTCACTCGATGAAGGTGTAACTAATAAACAAAAGTTTAGCGGAGCAATTGAGTTTGCTGTCGGAATTTTAGGACTTATTTGTCTGCTTTATTTCGGATCTTTATATGCTCGAAGACTTTGGGCTGAGAGTTTATATATCAAAACAGTAGAACAGTATGAAGTGGACCAAACCAAGACTTACTCAAACATTAACAAAGCACTTACAACGGTTGATGAATTAAAATACTACACAGTAAGGAATACATTCCTTTTCGAAGACCTTGTGAAGCTGATTTCCGATGATCCTGAGAGTACATCGATTGCAGTAATTGTGGAAGAGCTAATAGAAGGAACTGAACGTATGGTCGAAAAATATCCATTAAATTATGAAGCCTGGGAATTTCGCGGGAATGTTTTTGCACAACTGAACCTTCTTTCTGAAAACGATCCTTATTCAACGGGAGCAATTAATGCATACAATCAAAGTTTGTCATTAAATCCGATTAATATTAATCTTAGGATAACTCTTGCCGATTTTTATTCTTCAATAGGAAATTATCAAGAGGCATACACATTATATACCGACCTTAAATCAACATTTCCCGTACTGTCTTACGACATTGATTTAAGAATAGCCCGGATCTATTTATCAATGGGAGATTTTGACAAGGCTACTGAGATTGTAAATAAGCTTATGGAATCAATTGATACCATGAATGCGGAAGGAACAATCACTGCAGATGAGGCTCAAAAACTTAAAGATGAGCTTACAACTGCCTTAACTCAAATTGAAGCACTTAAAGATGGATCAACAACAGACACCGACTTTTCAGAATAATGCACCGCAGGGTAGTGCACAGCCTAATACAGCGGCTGATATGCAACCGAAAATAGATATTCCTGCAGATGATTCTTCCCACCCAAAGGTGGGCGTGACTTCGGAAGAGGAGCTTGAGTTAAGGTGGCGCAGATACAAATGTTTGGTTTGTGGTTTTTTATACGAAGGGAACCATCCGTTAAAAAAATGTCCGAAGTGTGGAAATGACGATTCCGACAAGTTTACCGAAGCAGATTAATCCTGCTTTAGCATATGGTATCCGAGTCCGGCAACCATTGCTGCATTATCTGTACAGTAATTAAGCTCGGGATAGAACAGGTCAAGGTTGTGTTCGTTTGCACGTCTTATCATTTTTTCACGGAGCCGACTGTTTGCCGATACACCACCTGCGATTCCTATGTTTCTAACGGATTCTTTTATCGCGAGTCTTACAGTTTTATCGACAAGTACATCAACTACGGCTTCCTGAAAAGAGGCCGCAATATCATAGGTCGTGAGTCGGCTAATTTCTTTTTGCGGATCGTTGGATTCTTCTAGGGAAGGTGTGAGTTTTGTGTCTCTTATGTGGTACAAAACCGCGGTCTTAAGTCCCGAGAAACTGAAGTCAAAATTATTTGATTCAATCATTGGTCTTGGAAAAGAAATTGCTTTTTCGTCCCCAAGGCTTGATATTTTGTCAATTACCGGCCCGCCGGGATAGGGAAGATTTAGCATTCTGGCAACTTTATCAAAACACTCTCCTGCCGCATCATCGATTGTGGAACCAAGAATTTCAAATTCGATGGGCGAGTCAAATCGGACAAGCTGAGTATGTCCACCCGAAACAATTAAAGTGATTATTGGATAATCAGGGTTGGGATAAGCCTGACTTAGGAAAAGTGAGTAGGCGTGTGCAATTACATGGTTTACCTTTATAAGAGGTAGTCCATACTGACTTAAACCCATTGCAAATGCGATTCCGGTCTTTAATGCAGGAGATAAACCGGGAGAAGTTGTTACAGCAATTGCTGCAATATCATTTAAACCAAGTCTGGCAATGTCAAGAGCCTCTTTGTATACTACGCCAATATTTTCAATATGTTTTCTGGCACCAAGCTCGGGAATAACACCACCATACTTTTCATGAATCGCCTGCTGGCTATTTGTTACCGAACTTAGGACATCTTTTCCGTTACTTACTATAGCAACAGAAGTCTCATCACAGCTGGTTTCAATTCCAAGTATATTCATTTATTCAAGATTTTCCATATTAAGTTTCCAGAGTTGTTTTTGAAAATAAGCCTCTGCTTTTTCGTGTAGATCTCTATCTCCCTCCACACCGAGTTCATTTAGAAGAACTTTCAAGAAGAAATCCTTTACCGTTTGTATATCGGTTTTTTTGAGACTTATCGATTCAAGTTTTTTAATTATTTTGGTAACGGCATCAAAACTTTCCGGAAGCGGAAGATCTTCAGGTGTTATCTGAGCCAGCACCGAGATAATATATAGTGCCGCAAGCTGATTTGTCAAATTGGACTTAGGACTGAACTCCTCTTCAACTGATAGTTCTTTAAGAATAGGAAGTCCTCTTGCCTGATAAAGCTGAAGCATGCAAAGATTAAAAGGCTGAATAGCTTCGGACGTAGAAAGATCCTTCCCCTTTTGAGTAATAAATGAATATCTTCCGTAAATCCTACTAAAAACAGTAACAAGAAGAGTGTTCTCCTTTATTCTTCGACATTTAAGTATATAAACAGAATCCTTTCGAAGCATGATTTTTGTGGATATTTATAAAATGCCGGGAACAGGAATCGAACCTGCACGTCCGATAAAGGACATACGCTTCTGAAGCGTACGTGTCTACCAATTTCACCACCCCGGCAGTAACTAATTATACAGTGAAATAGTGAAGTAGTGAAATAGTAAAGTAAAACTCTGGAAGACCGGTATGTGAGCAGAGATTCACCTTAACAAGAAAGCAAAACAAGCAAGGGGTTCTCTGAGAACATACTGGGCAACAGATGACCGTGTTGGGATAAGTAGTGAAACAGTAATCCGGAAGATACCTATGAGAGAAGTGACTTACTTGCTGGCTTCCCAGTTACAAATACCCAAAAATCTATCCTCTGCTAGGGTCACGTTAGACAAATCAATATTGGATACAGTTGAGCTTACATAGTACTCAAGTGCAGGATGATATAAATATATTATTGGAATATCTAGGTTGTAGTAAATCAAGAATCTATGGTATAGCCCTTGACGCTCAGTTTTGTCAATAGTTGTTCTTGCTTCCTCCAGGATTCTATCTACATTTTGTAATGAATATCCCGACAGATTGAGGTTAGGATGCTCTACATTTCCTCCATAGTACCAGGCATAACAGTCTGGGTCTAAACCGGTTTCTATTTCAAAGAGTAGTAGATCAAAACTACGTAGGGGAATAATTTCTTGAGTAAGCGAGCTATAATCACGTGGATCCAGGAGAAGTTCGATTCCAACTTTTAGCAGACTTTCCTGTAAAAAAGCTGCAATCGACTCATTTTGCGGATTGTCAAGATAGGTTATTGAAAGACTGAGTTTTTGACCATTTTTCTCCCTTATACCGGTTTCGGGGTTAACCTCCCAGGAAACAGCATCTAAAAGACTGCCGCTAGATTGTGGATTATAGATATTATAGTTTTGGAGTGGGTCGAATGCCCATGAATTTTCATCGAATGGTGTAATTGTCGGATCACCGTCAACACTAATGTCAGTAAGTAATTCCTCCCTGTTTATTGCCATTGCTATTGCACGTCTTATGTTGCTATCGTGTAGTATATTACTGACCTGACTTTCACCCGAAAACTTTACTTCTCTGGTGTTTAGGAAAAGAACTTTTGTATTTCTTTTGATTGGCTTTGAGTATTTAATGAGACCATATTGTGATAGTACCGGTTGAAGCGTTATTGGAGGATTTAGTACCGAAGTTACTTTTAAGCTTTGTAGTTCTTCTATTAATTCGGTCTCATTTGGAAACATCATAATGTTAATGCGATCAATTGATGGGATACATCCGAAATAATCAGGATTTTTATCTAAAACAATTTGTTGCTCGCTAAAAGATGTCAACTTGTACGGTCCGGTTCCAATAGGCTCTTGATTCCTAAAGAAGAATGGGATGTGACCTTCTTCTATGTTGCCCCAAATGTGTTTAGGCATTATTCCAAGTATTATTGTTTCCAAAAAAATTGGACTTGGTTGAGGTAAACTAAACATTACGGTGAAATCATCGACCTTTCTAACCGAGATATTCTGTGTCTTTATTCGTTCGGCCATTGTAAATGTATAGACCACGTCGTCTGCAGAAAAGATATTACCGTCATGCCAGAGTACATCTTGTCTAAGATAAAATGTGTAATTTTTTCCACTTTCGTCTACCGAGTAACTTTTGGCAAGTTTGTATGTTAGCTTTCCTTCAGCATCCATTACAAAAAGAGGTGAGTAAACAAGACTTATTATATCCTTTTCAATTTGGTTGTTAGTTTCGAATAGGGGGTTAATCGTTGATATTGTACCAATATAAGCCTCATATATTTCTGTAACGTCGGGCTTTAGGGGATTTTTAGAGGTCGGTATGACCGTTGAAATAATAGGGTATAGTAAAATTGTTAAAACTCCGATGTACCCAAATGGGGAAATAATCTTGAATGCTTTTATAATCGTTTCCGGGTAGTTCCAAAGGTGATCTCTTATCGCCAGAAGGAGTTTAAAGAATCTTCCTGAAAATTTTTGTGACATAGGTGTTAAAGCTTTAAAAGCAATATAGTGAGTACAACAAAGGCAAGGCTAATCAGGATTGTTATGACAAATACAGTCTTTTCAACTCCTCTACGTGTTTTAAATGTTTCCCCTCCACCTGACAAAAATCCGCTACCGCTATCTGTTCTATTTTGTAGAAGGATCAAAAAAACCATGAGTAATGTTGTTATAAGGTGTGATACCCTCAAGATTGTTTCATTCATTTTTTGTCTATTGCATAAAATATTTCAACTAAGGCAGCCGTTAAAACGCTAAAGATTATCATGGCTGCGGTTTCACTTATCGTAAACTTTTTGAGAACAAATAATCCTAAATCAAGTGATTCGAACGTTGATACCGAGAATCCAACATTGTTTGCAATGTATCCGGAGATTAAGACTCCAATGATTACTAGCAATGTGCCGGCAACCAGGCGAGTTCCCGAATTTTCGGGGATTGTAAAGAATTTTATTAAATTTCCTGTGAATGTAATAATTATCGAGATAACACTTATAACCAACAGATAATATACAAGATCTGCCGGAAATCTTGCAGCAGACGATAGAGCAATTGCTGTGTTTACGCACAAAAACGCTACTATGAACTGCTTTAGGAACTTCTTAAGATCCATTAACAACTTTAAATATGTAATTTGCTAAATGAGTATATCATAGTTTGCCAAATATGATAAGATTAATTATGATTAAAAATCAAATCTAAGCTTTATTATTAATTCATGTGATAAAAACCAAAATTGTAGCAACGATAGGTCCTTCCACCTGGGATATTACCACACTGAAAAAAATGTATAGAAACGGATTCCGGGTTGCAAGGCTTAACTCTGCATTTGCTGATTATGCCGAACTAAAACGTATAAAAGCCTTGGTTCACTCTGTTTCTCCTCAAATTGCCATGGATATTGATACCGAAGGACCCAAAATTAGAATAAAGCTCCAGGAAAAATTCCCAATTACTCTTAAAAAGAATAGTGAGCTAATCATTTCAACGGATTCAACCCAAACAACATATCCCTATGTTACTTATTCAAACCTTCATAAAGATATTAGCGTTGGTACGAATATTCTAGTGGACGATGGAAATATCAGGGGAATTGTCCAAAAAATGAAAGATAGGCTTATTCATATAAAGATACTAAACTCCGGTACCGTTACTGATGGAAAAACTATTAATGTACCGTATACAAAGCTTTCGGTTCCTTTGCTTACCAAAAGAGATAAAGAAAATATAAAAAATGCAGTAAAACTTGATTATAACTATATTGGCACATCGTTTGTTCAAACAGCGGCTGATCTTAAATCAATAAGAAGGCTTATAAAAGGCTCCAATATTGGCATTATTGCAAAGATTGAAACAGCCGAGTCACTTAGCCACCTTGACGAGATTATCGAAGAAGCTGACGCAATAATGATTGCACGAGGTGATCTTGGAGTTGAAATTCCGTTACATAGAGTTCCGCTAATTCAGAAAAAAATAATTAGAAAGTGTAAGCAGGCCGGTAAGCCGGTAATTGTTGCTACGCAGATGCTTGAATCGATGAAAAAGAATCCAAGACCAACCAGGGCTGAGGTTAGTGATGTTGCCAATGCAATATTAGATGGAGCCGATGCGGTAATGCTTTCTGCCGAAAGTTCGATTGGTGAATATCCGGCAGAAGCCGTTTCGGTTATGCAGGATGTAGCTATCGAGGTGGAAGACCTTGCCAGTTGTGTAATAACAAATTATGAAGGTGATTTTGGTGTCAAACGGTTGGTCGTAAGAGCTGCATTGGAGATAGCTGCAGGGCTTGACTGTAATTATATAATTGTGTACACCCAAAGCGGATTTACAGCAAGGCTTTTATCCAGTTTTCTACCTGAGGTTCCAATTATTGCACTAACTCAAGACAAAAGTGTCATGCAGAAACTGTCGCTTGTGCGGGGTGTTAATACTGTTTTAATAAAAGGCGGTAAAGTTCCGACGGACAGAGATGAATTTGTGAAGTTTGTTGTTTCTGAGTCCGAAAAAATTTATCAGATAAAAAGTGGCTCCAATGTTTTAATTCTTAATATCTCAAATCAGAACAAACAAAGTAATAATCTTGGGATTATTGAGATTTATAAAAATATCTAAAGTTTTCTTAAATGCCAGTGATATTAGGTTCTGAGTCCGGGAAAATTAGAGCATTTTCTGTAAAAGGAATTAATAGGAACTCCCCCAAAATGTCACTTCTGTCTTGGGGTATTCTTGCTATAACCTTTATCCTTTTGTTTGCCGGAATCGTTTTTATATTTGACGCAAGTATATATCAAGCGGTAACGGTATTTCACGATAAGTTTCACTTTGTAGTCAGACAGTTGGTGTGGGTTGCTCTTGGATCTTTGGCAATTCTGGTTATTTCTCGGATCGACTACCGAAAATTTACTAAAGGTAAGTTCATGGTTGTTTTACTTTCGGGAATGATTGTTTCGCTTGTTGCAGTATTGTTTTTAAGTGAGTATATTGGTGGATCAAGGCGTTGGTTTGTTATTCCCGGGGTGGGGACAATTCAGCCGGCTGAGTTTGCAAAACTTGGAATAATAATTTATTTGGCATCTTGGCTTTCTAAGCCTAAACCAACTGTTAAATCTTTTAAAGAGGCACTACAAAGACACTTCTTATATGATTTGTTAGGATTTTTAGCAATTGCGGGAGGCATAGGGCTTCTGATTCTTATTGAACCGGATATGGGAACTACTATGATTGTATTGGCAACCTCATTTATAATTTTTTTTGTTTCGGGTAAAGATATCGTACACATGATGGGAAGTATTTCCGTAGTAATTATTCTGCTTTTACTAATGGTTGTTGCTGGAATCGTAGCGCCATACAGACTTAAACGTATAAATACGTTTCTTGAGGTATTTAAAACCGGAATTGTATCTGAAGAGGAGATGCATGGAAGCGGGTATCAGATCCAGCGAATTTTAATAGGAATTGGGAACGGTGGTGCAAAGGGAGTTGGACTAGGTAACTCAATGCAGGAACATGGTTTTTTGGTCGAAAATACTGCTTTTACCGATTCAATTATTGCTGTAATTCTTGAGGAAGTAGGTTTTTGGAACGGGATTTTGTTTATGGGATTGTATGTGGCTTTTGCAGTATTTGCAACAATGATTGCATTAAAAACCGTCGATCCGATAGGGCGGCTTATTGCACTTGGTATTGGGGCATGGATTTTACTTCAGGCACTTCTACATTTTGCTACTAATCTTGTAGTTATTCCGCTTACCGGTCTGCCACTGCCGTTTGTAACCTATGGTGGTTCTTCGATTCTGATTGTAATGATCGCCGTTGGTTTGCTGTTAAGTATTGATAGACATGGGGAAACGGTAAATTGATAAGCTATCCCCTCCCAGGCAGCGGTTGGGGACTGGGGGGCTAGAGATAATCACCTTTTACCTTAACCGGTGCAGTCTCACTTTTTATATAAGGAAAAAGAAGTGTACCCATTGCAAATCCAAATAAAGCACCTGTAATTAACCTTCTTGTTACATTGCTTTCATAAAAAAGCGCATCGATGCTTCCGGTGTAATATAGAATTGCTGATACAAGCTGTATTCCGCCATCAAGTGCCATAGGGAGAACAAACAAAAGTTTAGCAAACGTGGGCATAAACTTAAACTGTAGCTTTGTGAAAGTTACTGCAACAAGAACTGCAAGCATCATAAGATAGATCCCTGTATCTCTACTACAGTAGGCAATTTTGTATCCTAAATTATCTGTTCCGTAAAAACTTCTTGATGCTATCTGATAGTTAATTGGGTCTTCCTCGAATGCATTACTAAATCCTGCGTCAAAAAGTTCCTGTTTTGTGTATACGAGCTTTTCCCCCAAAAGAAAAAACGAACGATCAGGCATCTGATGACAAAACTTTGAATAAAGTTTATAGATAGCTTCAGCTGGCTTTATAATGCCGACTTTATGCAAAATAGGTGCGCCAAATGCAAGTGCATTGTATAAAAAAAAGAAGGCAAATAATAGGTACAAAATGTTACCAAGAATGTATTTATCAATCTTCTCTGTTAGTGTCATCTAATGAGTGTGCTCGATTTTGTTTATTTTTTTAATTTCCTGCCAGAAATGATTGGCGCTTAAATCCAAAAATGCTTTTTCGACGGCTCTATAGAGTAAAGGACTTCCTTCGTATTGCTTTTTAAGGGCTTCCAAAAGCTCTTGGGGAACTTTTACATCATTTATTCTTCCGTATCTGCTTAGAAAGATTTCCGTACTTATTGATTTTGAGTATTTCTCAACCCACTCACTTTCAAGCTCCGCTTCGGTTTTTTTGTTACTTTTTAGATATTTTTCTTTTGTAAGTTTAAGCTTTTTAAGCTCTTCGTCCAAACGTTGATGCTCACCTTTTTTAATGTTTTCGATGACGTTCTCGGGAATTTCAATTTTGGATTTTGCGACTTCTTTATCCAATATCTCATTAAAAATTCGCTGTTCCTCAATATGATACTTTTGATGCAAGAGTTCGGCTTCTACGAATTTCTCGAAGTCAGAAATTGTTTCAACTTTTGGAAGCTTTAACTCTTTTATCCATTTGTCGGTAACTTTAGTAATTTTGCCTTTGGTCTTGCTTTTATTCCATTCTTCCCTTGTATTTTCGATTGCAGCCTTTACTTCGTCGGCTGTTACCTTGGGTTGGGATATTTTAATTTTTATTTTCTTAATGTCTGGCAATGAGAATTTGGTGTAAACGTAAAATTCGACTTCGAAACTTATACCCTTTGTCTTGTCTACCTCTTTTACGTCGTATTTTGCAGTAGATGCAGGGTCAACACCTTCTTTTTCAAGCATTTCACTTGTGATTTTGGATAATAGGCGTTCAAGGCTTTTATTTATTAAATCTTTAAGGATCATTGGTTCAACCATGTTTCGTGGGGCTTGTCCCTTTCGAAAACCCTTAAGCTCAATATCTTTGGCAAGTTCGTCGTAGACTTCTTCTTTAATTTTGTCATATTCTTTGTAATCTACTGTTACGTTGTAGGTAATGTGAGTGTTTGAATGTTTTTTCGATTTGTATGTAAAATCCATTTTTGTTTGTGAAAAGTTAAACGGTGTATTGTATCATAGTTTGACGAAGGGAGGGGTGTTTCATGTATAATATAATTGCAAACAGTTATTGATTGTGATAATGTTTGCCTTAACTTGCCGAGGTAGCTCAGCTTGGTAGAGCATACCGCTGAAAACGGTGGGGTCATCAGTTCAAATCTGATCCTCGGCATATTGATTACTGCCTAGAATGAAAAAAAGAAAACGATTTTTTGCCATAAAGATTCCTAGTGTTCGTACCGTATTTGTTGGATTTACCATTTTGGTGTTTGGATTCCTTCTCTATCTTTTTTATTTCAAGATTACGTTGGTTTCCTCCATCGAGGTAAAGTATTTTTCTACAGACACCGGTTATCTAAAAACCGAATCAAACGATATTACCTCGAGATTTTCTGAATATATTGGAAAGCCGTTGTATTCAATAAACAAAAGTGTACTGGAATCTCGGACCGAAAATGATTTTGTCTGGGTTGACGAAGTCTATGTCGAAAAGGTTTTTCCTAATAAGCTTGTGTTTTGGGTAAACGAATATGAGCCTGATTATTGTATAATGGGACAAAACGGTGTTCTTTACATAGTTGATAATTTTGTAATTGATAATGTAGAAGATGGCTCCGACTGTCCCATATATATTGCCGACGAAAGAAATCGTGAATACCAAATAGGTTCAGAGATTGTAGACGAAGGCACTAAGTGTGCCTGGGACATATACCAAAAGATTGCAAGTAGTGGTATATTAACGACTGCAATTTCGGATCCGGTTGTTGCCGTTTTTGACCGAAACCAGGTTGTTGTTGTGGCAAATGATAACCAGATTGAGATTGATTGTGGAGTGGACTATACTTATGCATTGAGTAATCTTGAGACTCTACTGGTTTTGTATCCCGAGTATATTCCTAAAACAGTATTTAGATTGTATGAAGACAGGCTAATAATAACCGAAAGGGGGAGATAACCGAAATCACGTATATTTGACAAATTGGGCTGTGGTTATTATCATAGTTCAAGATGTAAATTGCTAAAGGCATTATTTAAATAAGTAATTTTGATGAGTAAGAGAATAGTTGCGGCCCTAGATGTGGGGTCATTTAAGTCATCTGCTGTTATTGCTGCAATTGATGGTGAGGAGCGAATTCCTCAAGTTGTTGGAGTTTATACTCAGCCAAGTACCGGTATAAAAAAGGGTATCATTGTAAACATTGACGAAGCTACTGCGACAATTGCAAATACGATTGCTGCCGCGGAGCGTATGGCTGGAATTACAATCCCCAGTGTTTACATTAATATCAATGGAAAAGACATACAGAGTGTCAATAATAAAGGTGTTGTAGCAATTGCGCATAAAGATATCGGTCCCGATGATGTTTTGCGTGCAATAGAAAGTGCCAAAACAATACCAATTTCCCAAGACCGTGAAATTTTACACATAATCTCTCGTGAATTTATAGTAGATTCTCAAAGTGGAATAAAATATCCAATTGGAATGTCGGGTAGTAGACTTGAGGTTGATACACATCTTGTAACTGCACCTGCAACAGGAGTTCAGAACCTTATTAAAGCTGTTCAAAATATGGGTATGGGAGTTGATGGAATTGTGTTTTCCGGGCTTGCTTCATCGTATTCAGTGCTTACTGATACCGAGAAAGAACTTGGAGTAATGCTTTTGGACATTGGTGCAGAAACAGTTAGTATTGCAATGTTTATCGAAGGATCTATTGCATACAGTGGCGTGGTTCCGCTTGGTAGTATGCATGTTACAAGCGATTTAGCTGCAGGGTTACAAATATCATTCGAGGAGGCCGAGCGGCTTAAACGCGGGCTTAAGGATCTTGTAGCTGGTAAAAATGAAGAGATAGTAGATGCCGAAGAAATTGACAATACACCAGCAATTAACCGAAAAAAATCCGAGAAACCCTCCGAGAAAAAGTCAAAGAAAATTAGTACCGATGAGGTCGATGTTACCGGGCTTGGAATTACAAGTATTGAGAAAGTGTCAAAAGAATTTTGTAAAGATATTGTTGCCGCAAGAATTGAAGAGATTTTAGAACTTGTTAAATCTCAGGTACAAAAGTCAAAGGTGCAATTAGCTATTCCGGCTGGGGTTGTGGTAACGGGTGGTGGAGCAAAGCTTGAGGGTATCGTTGAGCATGTTAAAAAGGTTTTTGGCGTAACGGCAAGAATTGGTAAGCCATCGGGACTTCGTGGAATGACTGATGAAATTAACGATTCGGAATTTGCAACGGTTCAAGGACTTATTAAATATGCGTTGGTTGAAGAGGTAGATATAAGTGGAGGTAGAGTGTTTGGTGGAAATAAAGGTGTAGAAATTATCGGAAAAATAAGGGATTGGTTTAAGAATCTTTTCCCTTCGAACAAATAACTGAACTTATTATAAAAAAATTATGTTAGTTACTCCAACAGTTGATCCGGTTGCTCGAATTAAAGCAGTAGGTGTGGGTGGTGGTGGTGGAAACGCCATTAACACCATGATCTCTCAATATAATATTGAAGGGGTTGATTTTGTGTCAGTTAACACTGACGTTCAGGCTCTGCATAACTCACTTGCTCCTGTTACTGTTCCCATTGGTGAAACATTAACTAAAGGGCTTGGTTCCGGTGGTGATTGGGTTACGGGTCAAAAGGCTGCCGAGGAGTCGATTGACCAACTGCAGGAGGTGTTAGCCGGTTCGGATATGGTCTTTATTACCGCAGGAATGGGTGGCGGAACAGGCACGGGTGCTGCGCCCGTAATCGGAAAAATTTGTAAAGAGATGGGTGCTTTAACGGTTGCTATTGTCACTAAGCCATTTAAGTTTGAAGGACAGCGCCGAATGGATGTTGCCCTGGAAGGTATCGAAAACTTAAAGGGCAATGTTGATACTTTGATAACAATTCCTAATCAGCGTCTTCTTGAAATTATCGACAAAAACATATCTTTCCTTGAAGCCATGCGTAAGGTTGATGAAGTTTTGGCTCAGGCCGTGCGTAGTATTTCAAGCCTTGTAACCCAAACAGGATACGTTAATGTAGACTTTGCCGATGTAAAATCAATCATGCGTGACAGTGGGTCTGCACTTATGGGAATGGGTAGTGCATCTGGGGAGAATAGGGCTGAACAAGCTGCTAAAATGGCTACAACAAGCCCACTTCTTAATATGAGTATGGATGGTGCGACGGGTGTACTTTTGGATATTGTTGGCGGTCCCACAATGTCTATGCATGAGATTGACACAATTGCCGAAATGGTTCAGGGCGCCGCGGATCCTTCCGCCAATGTTATCTTTGGTGCAAGCCTTAATGAAGACATGGGTGACGAGCTTCAGGTTATTGTTCTTGCTACGGGATTCGACGAAGGGAAACAACGAGATCTCGAAAAGGGACAGGATCTTGCCGAACCAATTATTAAAAGCGGTGGAGTAAACTTAAGTGCCGGCAAAATTAGTTCTACCGTTAGTGATGACGATGAAGACATGGATGATCTTGACAAACCTGCCTTTTTAAGAAGAAATAAGTAGCTCTATAAGGTGACTAAAGTCTTCCGGGATCTATTTTGAAAGTCTCTGGTTGAAATTTTTGTGTCAGAAAAAATGAACTTTTCCAGTAGGATTTCTTGCGGACGATTAGTCTGTTTGACAAGTACATTGTATTAATGTAATAATACGATGTGTAAAAAAACAAATCAGTTTCAAATAACAGATATGTCCGGAAATATTGCTAAGAAAAAACCACAAAGGTTTAAAAAACCGCTCAAGGAATTGCTAGAGGCTTTTCTTGAATGCAAGAATAAAAAAGAGCTTTACGAGTTTTGCTTTGATCTGATGACCGAAGCAGAACTTCGTGCATTTGTAGGCAGATTCCAGGCTGCTAAGTGGCTTTATATTGGATTTCCCCAGAGGAAGGTTTCCGAAAGAACCGGTGTAAGTATTGCCACGGTGACTCGTGTAAACAAGTTTTTAAGTCGTCCTCAAAGCGGTTATTTCAAGGTTATAACCAAGCTTTCTTCTCATCCGCATACATAGCCCTCTGTTTTATGTAACAGATGATGAAGTAAGGAATATCTGATATCATATATAAATTAACTAAAGAACCTAAAATGAATACATTATCGGTAAATCCACCCAAAGGAACATACGACTGGGATCCAAAAGAATTTGCAATTCGTAAATATATTTTTGATACCTGGCGGAAAGTTTGTAAAAGCTTTGGCTACGAAGAGTATTTAACTCCCGTTTTAGAGGATGCCAATATTTATAGAGCCAAATCCGGTGAAGAAGTAGGTGGGAAAGAGCTTATGATAGTAACCGATAGAGCTGGGCGTGAACTTGCAATGCGCCCCGAAATGACACCTTCTGTTACTCGGCTTGTTGCCAAAACCTATGAAAGCATGCAAAAGCCCGTGCGATACTTTTCCATTGCCAACTTTTTTAGAAATCAGAAGCCGCAACGTGGGCGAAATCGTGAGTTTTGGCAGCTTAACTATGATATCTTTGGGGCCGATTCGTTAAGTGCCGATGTTGAAATAATCCAGATTGCCATTGAAATAATGCTAGCACTTGGCGCCCCTAAGGATTCGTTTAAGGTTAGAATTAATAATAGAAAGCTTATAGACTATGTTTTGTCGGCTGTCCCTTCTGCTAATAGGCAAAATGTTGTTAGGCTAATGGATAAGGTGGCTAATATATCCAGGGAGGATTTGGTTTCTGCACTTAAAGAGCTTAATGTCCCAAATGTTGACGCTTTGGTAGATTTTGTCTCGGGTGATATAAAAAACCTTCCGGATTGTGAAGGAACAACAGAGCTTAATACTGTGTATAAAGTGTTATCCGAGCTTGGGTTTGCTGAATATGTAAAAATTGATACCTCTATAGTTCGTGGATTTGATTATTACGACGGCACTGTTTTTGAAGTGTTTGACGAAAATCCAGAGAATAAAAGGTCACTTTTTGGCGGGGGTAGATATAACGGACTTGCAGTACTATTTGGTAAAAATTCATTTCCTGCCGTTGGATGTGCACCAGGGGATGAGACTACAAAGTTGTTTTTAGAAGGGTGGAACCTTGTGCCGGAGTATGACAATTCCCTGGATTATCTGGTAACAAGGTTTAAAGAAACAAAGGAATTATCAGACAAAATAGCAGCAAAGCTAAGGAAAGAAGGATGTACCGTTGTATCTTATCTTGATGCCGATTCTTTAGATAAGCAGCTTCGCTTTGCTGACAAAATAGGTGCTAAAAATGTGGTGATTATAGGGGAAGACGAAGCTAAAAATGGAGTGTATTTGGTAAAAGATATGATAACCAAAACGCAAAAACAAATCAGATTAACCTAATCCAATAAATTATGAGTTTTAGACCTGACCAGATTTGTTGGGGTAATGGCAATAGTAAAGCCGTAATTTCTAACCCTTTAGAGGCTATTTTTAGTAAAAGAGTTTTCAAGGGTAAACCATACGAAACTGCTTTGCTTGCAGGGGAGCCTGCCAGAGACTTTATAGGGAGTGCTTTGCGTATAAACAATCAGCTTGCCCATTCCGATCACGCAACCGCAGGTAGATCAATATTGGCCGTGAAATATGCAATAATGGACGGAGACCCCATCGTCCTAACCCGCGAAAGAGATGGACATTTGGGTGTTACAGCTGCCCAGCCTTACCAGATGAAGTTTGTAATGCCGATGTATGTGGCTCTTGCAAGTGAATTGGAAATCTTGAAAGATACTGAGGAATTTGACGATACCGTTGCGCAAGATCTATTTAATATAATAGCCGAGGATTGTGAATTCGGATTACCTTTTGTCGTGTTGGCATTCGCAGGTGCCAAATATAGTAGTCAGAAAATTCAAAGCTTTTTTATAAAATATTTAGGGGCTAATTGTCGTGAAAATGAATTGAATGTGGGCTGCTTACAGATAGACGAAATAGTTAAATTTGTAAGAACGGGTAGATACAACGAGGGCAATAAGGGTGTGTCATTCAGGAGTAGAGAACATTTCGTCAGAACAGGAGAGTTTCTGAATGATCTTGATCAAGGTGTGAATAGAGAATCTAATCAAGAGGATAATCCCTTATCAAAGTGGCAATTTAACAAAGATTCGGTTGCTTACAAAAGGGTAAGAGCAGATTTTAATGTTTATCCAACGGTGGTTCTATATCATAATGGAGGAGAGTTCTTAGCACAAATCTTTTCGGCTTATTTAATGTTTGAGAGACCAAGTTATCCATTTCTTGTGAAAGATGAAAAAGGAAATTGGGACTTAAGGCAGGTTGGTAATCGTATGAACGAGATTTCCGAGTTAAGTTCCAAACAGTGGGATATATTAAATGGGGCTTACTATGTTCGTGTTGCCGAGGAATTTAGAAGGGAAAGTGTGAATGATAGCCCGAATATTATGGATTTTGTTCGGTGGTATAAAGAATATTCACGAACCATTGATCCGAATGCTAATACTATGGTCATTTGTGCACTTGCACTTATTGACTGTAACTTTCATGTTCTTGCAATCTTTTATGCGCTGAGTCAGCTAAAGGACATTTTTAGAGATAATTCTGATAACACAAGGTTAAAGTCGAATTGGATTGAGTCTCTTAATTCTAAAGAGAGTTTAGGACTTTTTATTGATTCTGTAAGGAATTTGTGGAGAAGAGCAAGGGGTGCCCGAGGCCTAGAGCATCTATTAACTGCTATTGGAGTAAATCCATTTAGAATATAGACGGACCTGTCCCGATTACTTTACCTTTTCATTCCTTCCTGTTTGTAGCAGCAGCAGCAATCTGTTTACCCATGTCATCGCCATAAGGGTAAATAATAATCATTGCAGATTCTTCCTTTGACATTTCAGAAAGGTTCTGAAGCTCACGAAGTTTAAATCCACCTTCCTCCGTAGCTAAAATCCTGCTAGCTTCGGCCATCTTTTGTGCAACGGCAACTTCTGCATCGGCCTGAAGCTGTTTGGCCTGAGCGGCACGCCTTGCTCGTGCAATAACTGCCAGCTCTTCAACAAGTTGTGGCGGAGTGTCAATATCTGTAATACGAACTGCACGAACATCAATTCCATAAACTGCAGCTTCTTTGTCTATCTGATCTTCAAGTGCTTTGGCGATTTCATCACGATTACTTAAAAGTTCTTTAAGATCAAGGCTTCCAATAGTGTTTTTTAATGCCTCGGTAGAAAGCCAAATTACGGTGCTTAGATAATCTCTAACGTTTATAACGGCTTTCTGAGGATCTTCAATTTTAAACTCGATTGCTGCGGTAACCTTTGTTGGAACATTATCTTTTGTAAGAGTGGCTGTTGCTTCTACCTGTTTTGTGATAATTCGGGTGTCAACAATTGCAGCAACAGAATAAAGGAAGGGAGGAATAACAAAAAGTCCTGGGCCTTTGGTACCTGCATATTTACCAACCTTTAAAAGCACAAGCCGTTCCCATTCCGGAAGTACATAAAACATGCCGGAGACAACTCCGGAAAGTGTCAAAATTGCTATTGCGCCAGGAATTGTAATGCATGCAGCGAGTGAGCTGTTTAAGCCGACAACCATTGCTAGGACAAATAAAAGCGTGCCAAGTACGCCTGCCGTTAAGAAAAAGGCAATGGTTCTTAAGAATACCTGGACGGAATTTGTGTTGGAGTTCATGAAGGTTTTGTTAATTTATGTGTGAAATTATATCACATATTTGATACAATATATTGCAGGCAATATCATGATTACAGAAATAAATGCCAAGACTATTCTTGGCCACCATTCAAAACCCGATTCCTGGTTTGGTCATAAATACACAATGAACATCTATCGTGGATGTGAGCATCGTTGTATTTACTGTGATTCCCGAAGTGAATGTTATGGAATTGAAAATTTTGACAAGGAAATAATTGTAAAGAAAAATGCGATTACGCTGCTAAAAGATGAGCTTCCCCAAAAGCGGATTAAGGGGACAATTGGAACAGGTGCAATGAGCGATCCGTACACATATATTGAGAAGGATTATAGGTTAACGCGCCGGGCGTTGGAACTTATTGCTGGGTATAAATTCCCGCTTAGTCTTCTTACCAAAAGCGACATGATTTTGCGGGATATAGACGTAATTTCAGAAATTGCCAAAACCTATGCTTCTATTGCTTTTACAGTAACGACTTTTGACGACGATTTGGCATCAAAACTTGAACCCGGGGCAAGTAAGCCAAGTAATCGGTTTGCTGCATTAAAAAGACTTTCTGATTCTGGTATTTATACTGGTGTTTTATTAATGCCGCTTTTGCCATTTATTAACGATACCGTGGAAAACGTGGTTAATATTGTTAAACAGGCGGCTGATTGCGGGGTAAAGTATATAATGCCAAGCTTTGGGGTGACTTTAAGGGATAGGCAGCGTGAGTTTTTTTATAAAAAACTGGATATTTTATTTCCCGGGCTATCTAACAGATATCGCCAAACTTTTCGCGAGAGCTACGGATGCGGTAGCCCAAACGCAAAATTATTATACTCGGTTTTTAATGAGGCATGTGAAAAATATAAGATTGAAAAAAGGATGCGTCACTACGCACCCCACAGGATTGCCGGCTTTGGCCAAGAATCATTGTTTTAAACATTTACTGTAACCTTCGTAATCTATACAATTAGATATAATTTTTACGAGGCTTGTGATGGTCAAATTAGGTGTAAAAATCACTATTATTACAGGAGCCTTCATTGTGATTTGTCTATCGGTAGGTGCCTTTCTTTGGGTTACGAATTGGAAGTATGAAAGAATAATTTTGAAAGGTGATTACCTATCATTTCCTACAGAGATAGGCTTAGTTCCTATTGATGATCGCAATCCTATTACAAACGACCCCATCGTGATAATAAAAACAATAAGTTTATATTGTGAGGCCTGTCAGTGTGATCCTGCTGGTTATGTAGATATTTGTCTTGACAAGGAATCTAATATTTTCTGGATAAAAGAATACGAATTGGGTTTAGGGACAGCCCAAGTTTCATATTACGGTCCTTTTGAGAATCGATTGGATACACGACTGCACCTGCTAAACAAACTTTTGAGTCCTGGTTTAGACCTTGTATCAATAGAATCTATTGATGAAGGGCTTGAGATTTATCATGATTATCCCACGCCTAAACGGCTTATTCCTGTTGCAGACAATAAGTCTTCTCGTGACTACTGTAATCCCATTACAAAAAATCCTCTTTATTTAGATACTTCGAGTGGTGGAGAGTATATGTGTTGTGAGGTTCCAACATTTTATGTTTATATCGACTCGAAATCTAACGTGCTTTGGATTCAAGACTATCAAGCAGGTATTGGTTATGTTAACCAGGCCTGGTATGGACCGTTTGTACTTGAATAGGTTAAGAAATTTAGCTTGTCAAAAATCTGCTGTATACAAACCAAACTGTTATCGTGGTTACTGCACAACAGGTCAAGATTAAAAGCACACTACAGCAGGCAATTATGATTTTTTGTGCGGTACCTGACTTTTTTGTGGCTTCCGCCATGGAAAATAAGCATTAACTTAACGTAATTCCATTTTACGGCGGGCTCGAAAACAGGTCAAATCTAGTTTTTCGAAGATCTTTTAATCAGGATTTTATATATCATTAAAGCAGCAAGTATGATCAGGACAGGTGTTGAAATAATAGCTGCTGTTGTTACTATTTGAAATAAAAGTGTGTCCAGATTCTTTGAGTAGAAAAAGAGTACAGGTAGTAGTGTTGAAGAGATGAGCGTGTAATTTATAAACATCCTTAATGCGATGCCACGGATTGATTTAAATTTGAATGTCAGTGTTAGAAACGTTATCATTCCCCAGAGTAGTGCGATTGCAGTATATTTAAGTTCGTCTTGAAAAGTATATTGTTCTAGTCTGTCCGGAATTAAAGGATCTGTTACGGGGCAAATAGTGTCAAGCTTTTTGAGACAGTCACGTGTTCGGGGAAAAGCTTTGCATTATGCAATTTTGTGATGTTCTGAGCAACTTGGAGCATATAAATTCTCGTAAGCCATAATCTCATCTATGTGTGTTTGAATCTTCTCTCTTGCAAGGCCTATATTAATGCACAGCATAAAAAAAGTTGCTATTGCTATAAGTAACGCAACGGGGGGATTCTTATACGGTTTCATTTTTTGTTTTTCGAATGTTTCGAAATTATGTTATACACAGCCCATCCCGCAATGATTATCAGTCCCTGGACTATTCCGCCTACAAGACAGGGTAAGATTAGCTCACCAATCATTGGTATCACGATATTTGTAAATAAGGATATCCATTGTAACGGATTAAGTCCTCCCCCGAAGAAGTAGCCTATAACAAGGAAGAAGATCGGGGTGACGGATAGGATGATCACGGAAAGAGAGAGATTGACCCTTCTAGGATATTTGGCAAATATGCTTATTGCTACTGCCAGTATGCATAATATATTTATGCTCGTATAGAAAATGGCGTCTTGAAACATATATTCGCCATATCTACCTCCGTCTTTAGGAATATATTTCGGGTCTGTTTCGTCCAGTTCGAAAGCTCGTTCTCTTGATCTTGTTTGTAGTAACTCGCCGATAGGCGCTGTGGAGTCGGCATAACCCCAGACATAAGTACTTTGAGTCATCACTAAGTCCGATGCAAAATGTATAACTGGCGAAGCTAGTATATTGAAAATATTTGAGAACATAAGGGTCCCAATAGTGATGGTAACTGCAAGTAACATAAAGTTAGGTTGTGATTTAACCTTCATTCTCTTTCACGCTTAAGATAAGCAAATACTCGCTGCCAATAATTATAGCAAAAACGAGTCCAGTAAAAAGCGCATCAAAAAACATGTATTCTCGGGTATGCGACAAGATGCCAAGATTTTCACGAATTGTTAGAGCACCCTCACGAGAAATCGGGTAGTCGCTAAGCCAGGAAAGCCTTCCGGTGGCAACTTCTACCTCAATAGCTACGTCAGATAGCTTTTTTATTGAGTCTCCAAGTATAAATACTAGACCTGCCGGAATCACGATTGTAATAAGAATTGTTATTAAAACGATACGAAGTCGTTCCCAAAATGTTTTCATACAAATGAATACGAAAAAAGGGATAATTAGTCACAATGGCTAGTCACGCCTAACTTAATCACATTCTGACCACAGCCCAAGGTTTTGGGTAATAGCTTGATCCTCGGCAGATATAAATTCGGATTGATATTTGTAGGGAGTATCATAAGTATATTCATAGGCAAAGCCTTCCAAAATCATTTCCCTATTAATAAAAAGGTTGTCGGATTCTCTAAAAATATAAAAAAGCAGCCTATCATACTTGTCTCTTTCTAACTGGGAATTATCATTTTCGACACAGATTATTTGATCGGCAATAAGAGATTCCAATTTAATCTTTGCTTCTTTTGCAAAGCACTCAGGGTATTGAGAGTTTCTTAAGTTTAACTCGGGGGTATCAATGCCAATAAGTCTTACTGTCTCGGTGGTTCCATTGTAGTTGATTTTAATTGTGTCGCCATCAACAATTTCTGTAACTAAGTAACAATTTTCATGTTCTATATCATCTATTGCCGGAAGATATGTTTCCCTAAACAAAGCGTTTATAACAATTACAATAATTGCCGGAACCAAAAGTAAAATAAATATCCAGAGATCTTTGGGATTAATTGCTTTAAGAACTTTTCGAATTGTTCGCATGCTAAGAGTATAAACGAAAATTTACTTCAGTTACAGCTGATAGTATAATGAACCTATATAAGAGTAAAAGTATTTTGCCTGATGCGTAGAAAATTTTTCAAATTGTGCTTGAGTTTGCTAGCTGTACTGTATATATTCTCGCAATTTGGCACGGAACTTGTTTCACCCACTTATGCCCAAAGCAGCTTTCGTGTACCCGTCTATGTAATAAGTTATATCCCGATTACCGGTGAGGGCGGGCTCGACCTATCAAAAACAGGTTATTTGGGAGTCTCCTCGTTGATTGAATTAAGATCACGCATAAACTCGGTTACAAATCAGGGAATAAACAATTTGGAAGCGGCAACAAAGTATCATGGATATAAAGATCCAACCGCATTGATTTCGCTTGATTACAGTATTTATAAACAGGTTGAATATCTGGAAGATATTGTTCGTTCAACGAATCAGATTCCTTGGAATCCTGGAGTCTATCGTCCTGATTACAGAGGAATGTTAGAGCGTGAAAATATTTGTAATGCCGTCGATAATAACGGTGTTAAAGAGGTTTGGATTTGGGGGTACCATTATGCCGATTTGGAGCCGGTGGAGTCCGTACTTGTAATGGGCTATGACTCGCGGGAGTATTGGAATTATCCCGACTATGGAATCGATGGAAACACCGAACACGTAAATGCTTTTCCCATTTGTCAAAAATCATATTCCCTATTTAACATGAACTATGGTCGTGGACTTTCGGAGCTTTTGGAAAATCATACTCATCATATAGAGGCAATTTTAGGTAATGATCCTTTTATGTGGGACTTGTTTGTTAATCCCCATGGGCAGAGAGGCGGAGTAATAAATGCCTGTGGTTGGACACACTGTCCTCCAAATGTTCCTGCCGGGAATGACTACAATTGGTATAGTGAAACTACCGTGTTATCAAATTGTGCCAACTGGCGTCCCGATGGAAGTGGAACGGTTCAATATGTAAATTGTCATACTTGGTCAGGCTTAACCTGTTCTGACGATGGTGGGGCCCGATTTAAAATTTGGTGGATGCAAAATATTCCCGGGCTTAACAATGGGCTTTTGGATCCGGGAGGGAGTCCTTTACGTAATTGGTGGGAATTTATAGCGGATTTTGATTATGCAATGGATAAGGGTATTTTATTATCGAACCGGCCGAGCGCTTATTCTTGGTATAATCCCAACCCGCCGGTAGTTGATAATAATCCGTTGGTTCCTGACTCACCTTCTGTTAATCCAAGCCAGGGAAGCTCAGACACGCCTATTCCCACTCCGGTAATTATTGGTGAAGTAAAGTTTGCAATTAACACGGATAAGGAGAGATTTGTAGTTAATGCCGGGGATACGCTTACCTTTGATTTAACTGTCAGTGGTATCTCTAACGTTGCAAATGAACTTATTAAATGGGCATCTAACATTGATGGAGAGTTGTGTGTAGGAACCAGCTGTACGCTTAAAAATCTTTCAATTGGAGTACATAAGATCTCGGTAACTTATGGAGAATATATAGACACCTTACTTCTAGAAGTAAAATTAGAAAACGAGCCCAATTATCCGAATAATAATGGTTATATTGATGGATTTACCGGACTAAAAGCAGAAATTGACACAAAAGAGAATACAAAGGCTATTACAATTGTTTTTTATTCTGTATTAATAGTATTATCTTTCTGGGGTGTTCTTGAACTTATTATTAGAAGAAACGAGATTTTTTCCGGGTTTAAAAAAATTATTAGCCGACCTTAGCTTAAGTCAAAGGTCGGCAAAGGTTCAACCTTTATCATTAAGCTCCCAATTTATACTGAATAGCTGATTCTTAAGTTTCCTTTCTTGCTGCTTTCTTGTAGAAATTTGATGGAGATGTTGGTAAACTCTAATTGAATATAAATTTATTGACATATTGTGGCATACTCACCGGACGTTCAATGTTGTCCCAAATTTGACCCAATTCCTTTCCTGGATAAGGTACACAAGTGGGATAGAAAAAGGTTTATTATGGATACAATCCCTCAAATTGCGCATATTCCACTTCCGGGTAAATTTGCTAAAGTGTTTTCAGGACTTTGGAAAGCGGCACAATTGTCTGATGCAGCTCCTGACGTAAAAGATTTTCTTATGCTTTCATATGATCCTTCTCCCTGGAAATCAGAGCTTTATATTGCCGTAAATAAGGAAGTGCCTAACGCAAAAAATGTTATTTTTTCAGGTGTTTATGTGTCAAAGGTTTTTGATGGGCCGTTTGATAATGTATCTGTTTGGATAAAAGAATTTGAGAAATATTTGTCCGATAATCGATGGTCGCCCAAAAAATATTATTTTTATTTTACGACCTGTCCCAGGTGCGCTCGAAAATATGGACACAATTACGTGGTTATTTTTGCGGAAATATAAATAAGATCATTTAATTATCTCTTGAGCCCCGATAAAACCCCCACAAAATTTTCCAGAGATGTTTTTCACGATCAGTACGATATCCGTGATAGATACGTAGGAACTGACTTTCTTTTGGATTTGGTAACTGATGAGCAAGTATGTCAAGCTTTGGGGATTGATAGTGTAACTGTTAGTGATAGTGCAGGAAATAGTATCAATGTTAAAGCTCTTTATCTTGGAGTTCTTCGTTCTGGTATTGCGGATTGTAAGAAACTGTTAACAGCTGGCGGAGTTATCGATAGTGTGGGTCGGGTAATTGCTGAGTATGAAGATGTGGAAGAGATTCCTAAAGATAAATTAGCGGAGCTTGATAGAAGAAGAGACAAGGTACCAACATCAGGTCAAGATTACAAAGAAAGACTCAAAGCATTTGAGTTTTATAGAGGAACCGCTCAAGGGCTTTTTCGTAATGGTATTAAATTAAAAACTGGACTTGACTATGAAAGGCTTCCAACGGTAAAAAAGATTTGTATTATAAAACCCGGATTAGATAGTCTGATAGCTTTGGGGGATAGTGGCTTGTTATATATTTTAGGCCGTCAATTAGATTTTAAGTATATAAGGGAGATACCTAAGAATCGTGAAGTATCCGTCTCCGAAATATTATGCAACTTGATTGTTAAAAGGTTGGAGCTAGATCTTATAGAGGTATTAAACGATAGCGGCATTGTAGTTGGACGAAACGGTGCAAGACGATTACCACTAAACGTTGGTGGGCTTGTGTATCAATTATTTTTAGACGTTCTACTTAATCCTACTCCGGCTGAACCGTAACAACCCGCTTTGTAACAAATGCTATATCGATATATAATTTACGGGTAAGTTTAGTCAAGATTCCATGAAAATGCTGTTTGCGAAAATTCTTACATTTTTTATGGTTTTGCCGTATCGAATTTTTGCGGGAAAAAGAATTAGCATTGGCAGAAACTTTGCGTGTTGTCCAAGATTTATCATTAAAGGTCCGGGAAAAGTAGTAATTGGCGATAATGTTAATGCGTGGTCATTTGCACCACAGGGTGGTGTAAAACTTATCACTCAATCTAAGGATGCCGTAATAAAGATTGGTCTGGGTACTCGGCTTAACGGGACAACAATTTTTGCAAGAAAACTTGTGGAGACCGGTAAGGATTGCATGTTAAGCACTGCAATTATCCAAGACAACGATTTTCACTCCAAAGGCTACTGGACCCATCATAAAGATTTAAGTAAGCCGGTTGATTCGCGCGAGATCAAACTTGGAGATAGGGTTTTTGTTGGCGGCGAGGTCGTAATTTTAAAAGGTGTAACCATTGGGAACGATGCAGTAGTTGGGCTCAGATGTGTTGTTAGAAAAGATGTAGGCCCAAGGCAGACCGTTATTGGTGATCCTCAGGTAGTGATTTTTGAATCATGATTATTACAGAGATTGTTCCACAAGCAAAAAATCCCAACCGATTTAATGTTTATCTTGACGGCAAATTTGCGTTTGGGGCATCAATCAATACTGTTGCCGATCATAAACTTTATGATAGTCTAAAAATTTCGGAAAGTGAGTTGTCAACAATTATAAATTCTGAACTTTTTGAGAAGCTTTACGAACGTTGTGTGAAATATCTTGCCAAAATGATACGAACAAGAGAGCAGGTTAGACAATATATTTCCAACCTGTTTTTTAAAAACAGAAAAAAGTGGTTTTCGGATACGCAAAGTGTAAATGAAAACGAGATTGCCGATAAGGTAATTACAAGACTTTTAGAAGCCAAACTATTAAATGACAGATACTTTGCGCAGGCTTTTATAGAAGATAGAGTAGCTAATAAACCAAGGGGCAGACGTCTTATTTTTTCTGAGCTTTTCTCAAAAGGAATTTCGCAAACCTTAGCAGAAGAGGTTTGGAACGAACTTGAAATCGATGAAATGACACTTTTAAAAGCCGTTTATCAAAAAAAATTCGGAAATAAAAAATTTGACTCTTCGGATCAGAAAACTGTACGGTTTCTTTTAAGCAAGGGTTTTGATTGGGACGATATTGAAAACTTAGGTTAGCTAGGTGATATAATCTGGCATGAATAGGCCTCATGCAATCTGCCCTACTTGCGAATTTGAACAACGAGAGGGAACCCCTGTGGTTGCGGTTATAGTTTGGGCTGTAGGTGAAGATAATAACCCTCTTGTATTAGTTTCGCAACGTATAGCTCCTGCAGATGAAGACCTTTTACAAATAACCTTTCCCGGAGGCAAGTTTGACCCTGAAGCTGATGAGTCATTAGAAGCTTGCGCCGTTCGAGAGCTTAGGGAAGAGACAGGAATTAACCTTAACCCCGATGAGGTTTTTGAGGCAGATATTTCTGCGGTTATGCTACATAATTCCAGAGGTAGGTTTCTTATACATTTTTTTGTTAAAGCTTGCCACTTCTCTCATAGGTATCTTCCGGATTACTGTTTCACTACTTCACTGTTTTACTGCACAAGCTTCCGTCGATTCCTATGTTCGAAGTGAACCCTTTATCTGTTTTGCCTTTGTGTTAAAGCTTGCCACTTCTCTCATAGGTATCTTCCGGAGGATTACTTCACTATTTCACTACTTTACTACTTCACTGCTTAAGCTTCCGTCGATTCCTGTGTTCGAAGTGAACCCTTTATCTATTTTATCTTTTTTGTTAAAGCTTGCCACTTCTCTCATAGGTATCTTCCGGATTACTATTTCACTATTTCACTGCCCACTGTAACCTCCCGTATCTATATCTATGAAACTAATTTTATTTTAAGTTTTATGGATAAGCGCAAGATTCTTAAAAACCTGGTTTCTCCTTTTGTGGGGATTTATGTCTTTGGCTGGCTTGGACTTTTGGTTGTGGGTGGGGTTTTAGCATATAATTTTTTTAAAAAACCGGTTGGTGATCCTTTGGATACCACTTCTTATCTTTTAGGAAATCTTTTTCCGGACTATGTAAAAGATGAACTATTGGACAAGGGTGAATATTGTGAACGGGTGGGATCTTATGATCGCAGGGGCGGTAGTCGCAGTGATTCTTCGATATTGGGATTTAGTTTGTTTTCTAAGGAAAGTAAAACGGCTCCGGTTACAACAAGTTTAGTCCTTGACTCGGCAGGCTATTCAGGTGACGACAGTTATTACGAAATGGGTACTGGCGAAAATGTTATTGATTCAAGTCCGCTTTCAGGCGGTGAAATTGATGATAATAAGTATTTTTCGGATTTTATTTCATACGTTGCTTCGCAGTCTCACCCTGCTTTAACCGACGTGCTACTTTCCAAGCGATATGAGATAAGTGTTACTGATGCCTCCGGAAAAGCTGTTTTGGGTCAGGAGCTTATTATTAATGGGTCAAATGGTGTTACATACAAACTAGTTACCGATGCCGATGGCAAGATCTATTTCTTCCCGGCACTATATACAAATGTGGGGCAACAAAGTAGTGGTGAGCTAGCAACTTCATATTCTATAACTATTGGTGATAAATCATATTCTTTTTCTGATTCGGATCCTTCGTGGAATATTGGACTTACAAGTAACACTGATAATTTAACAGATTTAACACTTGATTTAGTTTTCGTAATTGATACAACCGGTTCAATGGGTGATCAGATTGATAAGTTAAAGGAAACCATGAGTTCAATCTCCAGCAAGATAAGTGTTTTGGAAAATGCTCCCAAGATAAGATATGGTATGGTAATTTATAGGGACGTAACAGATGAGTATGTTACAAGGGTCTACGACTTTACCGATAATCTTGAAGAATTTAAGATTAATCTTTCTTCAATTGTGGCAAGTGGTGGCGGCGATTATCCAGAAGATGTTAACAGCGCACTCAAAGACACAATGGAACAACTTAGCTGGTCAACTAACAAAAATGCAGTTAGAGTTGCTTTTTTAGTGGCTGACGCTCCTCCTCATAATGATTATGGTCAGGACTATGACTACAGAATTGCAGCACTTAGAAGTGCAGAACTTGGTATAAAAATTTATCCTATTGCCTCAAGTGGACTTGATAATACCGAGGGCGAGCTTATTTATAGAACAGTTGCACTTATAACGAATGCTAGGTATGTGTTTATAACTAACTCAAGCGGTGGTACCGATTATCATGTTTCGGATGATAAGTATACAGTAAGCGCTCTTGATCAGTTGGTTGTTGATATTGTTGGTAGGGAAATTGATAGTGTGCAATAGGACTTTAGATTTTGATTCCTCTTAAAAACAAGTAAACATTGACAGAATCATTATAGTTTTCTATTATGGAGTAAATTAATTTTAATGAAATCTTCTCTATGAGCAAGCTTAGAGACAAGAAATTTGCAGTTTTATTCATTGTATTATCACTTGTTTTCTGCGGAGCAACCTTATATCTTAACAACGTTGAATCGAAGAAGACGGATGTATTATCTAGTACATCTGGCTTTGGTCAAACAATAAATCCCGGAACACTTTCCGTTGATCTCGTAGATTCTTCTTATGTTTCGGTTCCTTTCCCACTTGTTGTAATGAGTAGCAGGGATTTCAGTTTTTCTTGTCAAACCTCAACAGGTACTCTGGGAATTAGTAATCAACAAATATATATTGTGAATCCCGGAGCAACCTCAGCCGGATGGAATCTTACAATAGCGGCCTCTTCTCCGACTGCATTATGGGAAAGTGCCGGTGTTGATTATGACTTTAATGACGATGCCGGATGTTTAGATGGGTTGGATCCTGACTGGTTTGGAGGTCAGATGACAATTAACCCCTCAACGGCAAATTTAGCAGTGGGGAACTGTTCCTCTTGCACAACCAATAACATATCGCTAGGATCCGAGGCTTCTTTCGAGGAAGGAAATATAGATAGTATAACTCTAATGACAGGTTCATCATCATCTGATAGTGTTGGTGACTGGGTGCTAACGGGCGTAAGTATTTCGCAGTTAATACCTGCGGAACAACCACCGGCCTCAGATTATGCGATAAGTCTTGTGTTGACAATTACTGCTCAATAACTTAAATTAATTTTTAAATTAAATGAGGAAGCTAGCTAATACTATTTTAATGGTATTTTTCTTTTTATTCTTAATGCTTCTTAACTTGACCCCGGTCTTTGCGGAAGACAACATAAGTACTAAAATAAATGGGCTTCCTGCATATCCTCGAGATGATAATCCCAGAACGGAGTCAATATTTATCCACGAACTGGATATTGGAGAAGAAGCAACCGACGGAATTCTCATTACAAACTATACAAATGAAACAAAGACGGTTATTGTTTATCCTGCAGATAAAATTATCTCAAGTGATGGTGGGTTTGGTTGTAGACAGTATGCAGAGGCTCGTGAGGAGGTTGGTAGTTGGGTAACAATGGATGTTGAAGAGTTAACTTTGGATCCAAATTCAAGTGCAATAGTGGACTTTAAGATTAGTGTTCCGGATTCTGCTGATGTCGGAGAGAATAACGGATGTATAGTTATTCAGGAAAAAAATACTAATGAACTTGAGCCAGGAATCAATCTTTCGATTAGAAAAGCAATAAGACTTGTTGTTACTGTTCCGGGTGATTTGATACGGGACTTGGAATTAGTAAGAATGGACACGAAGATTGAGGGTGATTTAATTATTGTGAAGCCTGTTCTCAAGAATAATGGAACAGTTTCAATTGATGCCGCCGTTGAGCTTACTGTAAAAGATGTTTTTGGCAATGAACTGGGTAAAATTTCGAGCACATATACAACATATAGGGAACAGGAATCGATCCTAATGTTCCAATTCAAACAGTCAGATTGGGGTGGACCTCATTATCTTAATTTGAAGGTTACTTATGATAAAAACAACTTTAATAATGGGTCAGGTGATTCGGATTTCGTTACACTAACTGCAACTGATACAATCTGGATTATGCCAAAGGCAACTGTAGTTGCCGTATGTGTTTCAGCCTTATGTGTAGTTGGCTCACTAATTTATTATGTTTTTGTATATTCGGCAGATAAGAGGCTTTCCAAGGATTGGATTGAATACGGCGTTAAGCCTGGTGACACAATCTCCAAACTCTCCGAGAAATACAAGGTCTCAAGTCGGCTAATTGCTCTTGTTAACAAGATTAAGCCTGAGGACAAACTAAATGTTGGTAAAAAGATAAAAGTGCCACCTAGTAAATAGTATAGAAATAGACATGCGAGATTATCGAGAGCATAATTACAAAAAACCTTTTGCGCTTTGTTTATTGTTTGTATCGGTTAGTTCTTTGTATTTTTCTCTCTTGTTCGATAAGTTAAATTATGTCTATGCCGACACTGCAACCCTTATTGTTACTAACTGTTTAATTAATAACAAACAGTCACCTGAATGTCTGTCGGCAATAACAGTGGATGATTCCGTAAGTTATGCACTCACAAAGGGAGATGTACTAGATGCACCTTTTCAGACTATAATCCTTGATAATATAACCTCTGCCAGATTATATTATGACTCTTACGGGACGTTATCGGGTACATGGGGCGTGTATCTTAGAGATTCCCTCGATGGGAATATAATCTGTAGTGTTGATCCTGCTCCGCAGTATGCATCAGAAACAAGGGACTTTATAGATTGTCCGGGGTTAACAACAACACACCTTGCTAATGGAGTCTGGCTCGAGATTCAAAATAACGATACTGCTGGACCGCAGGATATAAACTTAGAATATGTTTATATCCTGATTGATTATCCGTCTACCGGTTCCCTTACGGTTGATATTGTTGATACAGATGGTAATCCGGTTTTAACCCCAACTGTTGAGATGTCTCAGGTCCCGATTTCCATTTATTCTCAGACATCTACAGGGGTTCTGGGTACAGATTCTCAAAAGATAAGGATAGATAACGGAACGGCTAATGAATCATGGATCCTAACAATTGCAGCTACCGAAGGTCCGTTAGCTTTATGGAGTGATTCCATAAACTCATACGACTATAATGATCCAACTGAATATGTGGGCGATGGTGCTGATATAGATCTATTCGGAGGGCAGATGACAATTGATCCGTCAACAATGATTATTACCCCCGATGCGATGTGTTCAACGACTGGTATATCTGTAGGATCAGTTAATTCATTTTCTGAGGGGGTTGTAGACTCAATTGTATTACTTACTGCTGGTGCAAGTACTACGGCACCTTGTTCCTGGGATATTACGAATATAGGTATCTCACAAAAGATTCCCGGTGAGCAGCCTGCTGGTATATATAGTATAAATATGACACTCACCGTTATCTCATACTAGGGATAACAAAGCATTCTTTATTTATTACTTTTTAGTGCATCGAGAAAGAAAAAGCAAAAACTGAAAACAGGACTTTAACCTCTCTTGCTGACAGTTTCTTTTTGACAGTCTGGGCAAAAATATACGCTCCCACCCATATAAGCAAGTTTAACAATTTTTGACTTGCACTTTGGACAAGGCTTGCCAACGGTATTTTTACTAACCTGACAAATAAATCCGCCGGGATTTCCAAATAAATCTGTTTCAACATCGCGTCCTCCTTTTGTAGCCATTTCTAAGAGTATGTCCGTTACCGATTTGAACAGGGTTGATTTTTCGGAGTTTGATAGATTCATTATCTTTTGTTTTGGGTGAAGTTTAGCATTGTACAATATGTCCTGAAGGACTCCATTCCCTAAACCTGGGATTCGCTGCTCTGTAGCTAAGAATGCTTTGATACTTAATTTTTGAACAGATTCATCGTTTATGAGTTTGTCAAAATAGGCTTTAGTAAATTCTTTGGTATAAGGAGAGGGTTTTTGAATGGCACCTGTAATGTATTTGTTGTCGATTTTTTCTGATTTGGTATAAAGCCAGAGTCCGCCGTACATTTGGACAGAGGCACAAAGTGCAGTTCCGTCGGCAAATTCAAGTAGCAATTGATGTTTGGGTGGACGTTTTGCGTCTTTTCCAAGGAACCGTAAGTTTATTCCTTCACCGAAAACTATTGTGGCCTCGCCAAATTTGACTTGTAGATATCCGCCTATAGGTTCGGCTTTTAAAACCTTTCCACCTGAAAGTTTTTTTGAATAATCTTTTGGATCATCTTTAAACCAGGCAAATTTGTGTGGACTCTGATTTGCAATTACAGTGGCAACAGTTTTTCCCTTAACCGATTTTGTAAGCTGTTCCGAGAGTACTTTTGCTTCTGGAAGTTCTATCATAATGGTTAAGTATAACAGGAAATGTTTTCTTGAAAAAGAGAGATGGATAGCAGATAATACTGTAATCAATTTTTAGAAAATCTGTTATTAACAAAGGCATTTCACTAGACTTGGTTTCGCAGTTCGAAAGTTTAATTATCGCTACATTAACGCCGCTGCCCGAGGAGTTGCGTGCCAAGGGTTTTCTTATTGGTAGTGTTAATCTACTTTTGCAGGGCGTAAATGT
This sequence comes from Candidatus Dojkabacteria bacterium, assembly GCA_016927995.1. Taxonomy (NCBI): domain Bacteria; species Candidatus Dojkabacteria bacterium. The sequence goes on along the minus strand of JAFGLO010000003.1, from coordinate 11,348 downwards.
AGTGCCTAAAAAGGACATAGATTTTGCTACCGATTTTGAAACAGTGCAAGAGATTGCAAAGCTAGGGTCCATCAAAGTCAAGAAATATTGTAAAGAGCCAAAGGGGGATGCTGAGCTTCCATTTTCTCACCTATTTATTGACGTAGCTGGCACAGAAGTCGAATTCTTTGACGCGATAACTTATCCTGGCTCACATTACTTTGGACACATGAATCCTGAAAATTTGGTTGAGATAAAAGGGACTTTGCCATTTAGTATTCTTGGGTTAAATCTTACTCATGAGTTAGAAATCTGCGAAAAAGTTGGAAAAACTGGAAAAGCAGAATTAATTAAACAGGTTTAATATGAAAATTTATCTTACATATAAGTTCGGGGGTCAAAGTGTTAAGGAGGTTAAAAGCCTTCTTGAAAAGATCTCAAAAATATTTGAAGAGACGGGTCATAGCACTTATATTTACCTTCGAGACGAAGAAGACTGGGGAAGAATACAAGATTCGGAAGAAGAAGTAATGCTTAAGGCGTTTTCAAAAATTAAAGAGTGTGACATGCTTGTTAATATTGTTTCCAAAGGCGGAGTTGGGAGGGGAATGTGTCTTGAAGCTGGGTTTGCAAAAGGGGTAGGTCTAAAAGTTGTTACAATTGTTATTGGAGAAACGGAAGAGCTAGGTCATTTAGGATTTATATCTGATAAGGTAATTAAGGTTAATGAGTTCGGAGAATTTTCGAAAGATATAGTTTTTGATTTACTTTCTAACACCCCACAAAGGTAAGTGCATTTCCGGGCTTGCCTGCTCGACCGGTTCTACCGATTCTATGGATATAATCTTTAAATGTTTGAGGTTCGTCGTAGTTAATTACGTGTGAAACATTTGGAATATCTAAGCCCCTGGCGGCGACGTCGGTTGCAACTAAAATATTAATACGGTTTAGCTTAAAATCAGAAATAACTCTAAGTCGCTTTTGCTGGGTTTTATTTCCGTGAATAGCCTCGACCCTTAAATTTTGAGCTTTTAATTTCTTTGTAAGGTTATCGGCTCCGTGTTTTGTTCTTGAAAAGATTAAAACCTTTGTAAATTCTTCTTTAGTTAGAAGTGACACAAGGGTAGGAAGTTTTTGTTCGGAATTTTGAACCATAACAACGTTTTGATTAACACTTTTAAGAGGAGATTCTTCCTCGATCTTAAGTTTAACAGGATTAGAAAGTAGGGTATCTGCAATTTTTTCAGCTTCAAATGACATAGTTGCCGAGAAAAATAATGTTTGTTTCTTTTCTCTTAGTTTTGATATTAAGAGTGTTATATCTCCAATAAAGCCCATGTCTAACATTCTGTCGACTTCGTCGAGTACGATATTGTTAAAGGTTTCTAAGTTAATTTTATTTCTTTCATAAAGGTCTTTTAACCTACCGGGTGTTCCAATTATAAAACTTGGATTTCGCCTAAGATCATTAATTTGCATTCCCATGGATACGCCGCCGATTATTAAGACAGAGAATATTCCGGAGCCTCTTGACAGCTCTATAAGTTCAGTTCGTATTTGAGATGCCAGCTCCCTTGTTGGGACAATTATTAAACATTTTTGTAATTTGTCTTTTAGAACTTTGTCAATAAGTGGAATTAAGAATGCTCCTGTTTTTCCAGAACCTGTACTTGCGCGGCCTAATACATCTTTTCCTTGTAGGATATGTGGAATTGCCTGTGACTGTACAAGTGTAGGATGGTTATACCCTTTGGATGATATGTTTCTTTTTATAAGTTCCGATATAGCATATTCCGAAAACAACCTATCTTCAGCATAAATTGACGGGGCAATGTAGTTTTCTACTGTTTTTGAAATATACTTTTCGTATGGGATTTTTTCACCTATGAATCTTCCACGGTTTGATCTTTGATTTCTAAACCCTCTGTTTTTTCCAAATCTGTTTTGCCTACTGAATCCACGGTAGCCCCCGCTTCTGTCTCGGTTTCTATTTTGGTAGCTGCTGCCGCCAGATGAATTGTAGTGACTTTGATTTCTTTCCATTATCTAACATAGTATTTTAAGGATAAGTACAAATTAGCGCGCAGAGGATTTATTCTTTAAAGGAATTATCGTATCACCTAGTTTGGACAATTTTCCGATGGATATTATACCACAAAATGGATTGAAAATGATATGGTCTTACGAATTTTACAAATGAAAGTATGTCCTGTACTATTGAATAAGTGGCTAAGTTAAAGGGAAATATAATGAATATTTTGGAACATAAGTTTAAATCCAAAACTATCGGACTTTCCATGATTGGCTTTTCTGTTATTGTTATTATTATCGCTACTGTATTTGGAATTTTCTGGGGACTATTTGGACTTGGTTCCGGGATAGATGTAGTTTCGCTTATACCTTTGATTTTGCTTGTTTTGTTGTTGGTTTTGCTTGGCGGCATAGGGGTTTATGTTGGAATTAGGTATTTTAAAAAGAAGGGATTTAAACAAAACGAAACGTTGGGGTCACTTATGATTTTTGGTTCGCTGATATATTTTTTGTACAAATTGGTCACGGTGATTCTCTCAAATTTAACAGGAAACGAAGGCGGTTGGCTTCAACCTGTTTTTGCCTTAATTCTTGTGTTTTGGGTTGTTCCGTTGGGTTATGCAATTAGAAACGGCACGAAATAGGTAACTTCAGGTTTAATCCTTTCAAATTGGCTTCAAATATATTGTTGATGTACTCGCACCATGATATAATATTCACTTTAATTGTTTGGTTGGGTTAATTATGAATAAACTATCAAGACGTGAGTTCCTTCAAGGTGCAATGGTTACAGTAGCAGCACTATTAACCGGATGCCAAAATGAAGCGCTAACGCCGGAGCGTGCTTACCAGAACCTTCAACACGAAGTTGATACACACAAGGGTTTAAATAGTCTTGATGAATATGGATTGGATAAAGCCTCGGAGTTAGTACGAAACCTAACCGTAGTCTACAATTATGTGTATGGAGGAAGTGTGTCTTCATTATACTATGGGGACATCCAGTTTGTTGATATGTCTAGTATGCAACAAATTCTGAATGAGCATACTAGAATACTTGGAGAACAACAAATAGATGCTTCGGGTATTCCGGCCAAGACTATTCTTGCTCAAGGACAGGTTAAAACGATAATAAACAAAGGCAATTCTATTTGGACTCGCTCAAGAATTCGAAAAGATTCTAAGCTAAAGGGTTCTGTTCTAGAAAACTTTATCGCAATAATGACTCACGAATTGATTCGCGTAGATTCAGGAATTGAAGAGTTTGACCCTAAAACTGCGCCCATATTTATGAGTTCAGGATATAGATTTTATAGAGTGAAACAGGAGCCTCAACTTGCACTAAGCTGCTTGCCAGGTTCTTTGAAGGATAGTGGCACATTAGATTCTGATTTTAATAGACCTATTGCAGTTTTTGGAGACTTTGATTGTTTTGTTAACGTTATGATACAGGACCGAGTTAATGAGGGCTATAAATTATTAAGAGCGATGCCTCAACTTACGGGTAGGTATGAGGCTTCAATACTGGAGTTTTTCAAGGCAATCGGCTTCGAATCGCTAGAAGCTATTCATGAGTGTTATAGGGGACGTGCAGTAAAGTTAATTAAGACAATTGCCGAGAGGATACCTGATAATAAGGGAGATTTCTTTATAACGCCGGATGACAGAGTTTTGCGGGAGTTAATTGCTCAAGAGAATTCTTCTCTTACCGTGGAAAATGTAACCGCAGAACAGATTAAAGCTAAAAAGAAAGAGATTTGGGGTTTTCAATTCTTTGTAACAATTACGAACATCATTGCAAAAAGGGAAGCTCCTGAGGATGTATCGTTATTAGTTAGTCAGATATTTGGGTAGTCGGATAGAAGAGATTTCCTTTAAAAAGTCCCTAAAATGTATTAAAATATGCTGTTGAACTTCTGTTCCAACGGTTAGGTTGGAAGAGCACAATGCTGGTTGTAGTAAGTTTACTCGCGAGAATGGACCATATAAAATGGTATACTACGAGGGAGGATATTGTAAGAGATGTGTGATAAAACGTGAAAAGTTCTTGAAAAGTGGGCAAGGGAGGTTGCTGTTAGATGCCCTTGAATCTTATGGTGGTCGTCCCGACAGCATAGGGACTTCCAGCTAACTGTTTTTTAGATGGTGGTCGTAGCTCAACTGGTTAGAGCACCGCTCTGTGGAAGCGGGGGTTGGCGGTTCAACTCCGCTCGATCACCCATTTATTCTTTAGAACTTGATAAGCGGATTTTTCGCGCCAACAATATTTATTATTAAATCTTTCTTTTTTGTTCCTGCAGGTATTCGGAACTATTTTCCGCCCTGTATTGTGTCTTGATTGTCTGTCATCTTGCTTAACTGTATACCGTTTGGTTATGCAGGACAAGGTAAGGTCTAATGCTTTTATCTTGCTTAACTGTACTTGCAATGTAAAATAGCTCGTTATAGCCGGCCTGTTGACCTGTCTAGTCCGTGCAAAACAGGAGTCCTAAAGCTTCTGGAAGTTCCAACGTGCCTTGATTACCTGGATCGAAAGTGCTCATAATTGGATGATTTTTAATGCTGATATGACTTCTGATTTGATTTTAGGCACAACCGTTTTTAACTTACTGCTTGAAACAAGAGGATTGAGGTCTTCCCACAGCATTTTATCTGAAACAGTAGTAGTTATAAAATCTATTAGCTCTTTTACATATTTATTAAAGCTGCAGTTTCTAAGCTCTTCGACAACAGGGGTATTTATGTCGTATCCTTGTTTGAAAAAATGGTGAATATCATACATATCACGACCCGAAATGCCTTTACCCTCATCCCATCGTGCTTTTAATGCAACAAGCTTGTTTGCGAACATCGTCTCAATTGTTTGGGCTTGGCAGTATTTATCTATTTCCACAAGGTAGTATTCTTTGTACTTGTTCTTTGTCGATACTAGGTCAGATATTTCAAGTTTTAGGTTGTTCCGCTCATTTGGAATGTCTCTATATTTTAGGAAAAATTGCAATTGCTCTTTCGACTCATCCTTTATTGTGTATCCTAGCTGTGAAATAATCTTATGAATAGCCTTTCTTAATATGGGCTTTTGAGTTTTATCAAGTATGTCGAAATCAAGATCTATGCTGAAACGATCTAGAAAGCCTAGCATTGAAGCACATGTTCCCCCCTTGAAATATATATTTGTGGCAATTACTGGGTTTGAAAGTAAGGCATCCAATAGACTATAAAGCGCAATTTTATGAGGCATATCTTGCCTTCTTGTTACTTCCATGAATATACATTACTTTTTATAAGATTAAGTTCTTTTTCATACTTGGAGATATCTTTGTCAAAATGGAATTTCGGATTAAAGTATAGAATGTCTGCAATTGCTCTCTCTCTTGTGGCAATAGGATATTCACCTTCGAGATTTATTCCTTCGGAATTATTTAAGTATTTGGGGCTTAGTTTTTTGCATAGGAATTGCGTATTGTTTACGGAAAAATTAATTGATCTATTACCTATAAGTGTTATTTTCTGGGAAAACTGGTTTATTAACCCGTGAAGCTCTAATACTGTTTGCAGGCTGACGTAGCAAAATCCTTTAACATACGAAGTTCCGACAAGAAATGGATCAAGCTCTGCTAATGGAACTACACTATAGAGGCCCTTTCTTATTCTGTGAAGTGTTTTGTCTTTTACGTATCGCTTTATTGTTGTTAGTAGCGTGTTCTTGTTCGAAATTTTCCAAATAATCGTGAAATCATCGGTCTTGAAAATCTTTCTTTTTTGCTTTAGGAGAAGTGCCTTATAATTCATTTCGGGACGAATCATGTACAATTGTGTACATAATACGTCCCGCGGCCGGTTTTGTCAAGCGTATTTATAATTTGATATGTTTATCAAAATCTACTACCAATTCTACAATAGACACGCCTTTACCTGTTTTTTCCCAATCAACTTTTGGTGGGTTATAGTTTTGGGGTCTAAATTTATTGATTCGTTGGTAATCCGAAAGTTCCATTGTAAAATCCGGAGCCGAAAGATTCTCGTCGATATGTTTAGGATTAGCCGACATAACCATAGGATGAAACCCTAAATGACAAATCCAGTTTAGGATAATTTGATTTTGGGTTTTCCCATATTTTTGAGAAAGTTCTAAAAGCAGGGGCCAATTTCGCTGTGTCGTAGCATTTCTGTGAAGCGGTCGCCAGATAATGTTTGTAATTCCAAGCGTATTACACGTATCAAATATACCTTTTTCGGCCATTGCTCGTACCTCAAAGCTGATATGCCCTTCATGTGCAAAGACCTTGTCACCAAATTCCTTTTTGAAAGCAGCTATGGAGTCAGGGCTTGCGTTTGAAATACTAACAAATCGAGTTTTCCCCGAATCTATGAATTCGTGAAGCATTTCGTAAACTTTTTCGTGACCAAACTTTACTAAAAGTGACAAAGTCACAAGTGTTGAGTCCGCATAATCAGTTTCCAGGATTTCGTAAAATGCCTTTAAATCTTCTTTGAGTGTTTCAATGTTTGGCAAATCTCTTGGATACAGGGAGTTTGTAAGAAAAAGATTCTCTCGCTTAACCAATGAGGCTTTAAGTCCTTTTGCAAACAATCTGAGTGAGTTTCCATGACCGTAACCTGCCGAAATTTCAGAAAAGTTTGCACCGTGTTTAAGTGTGTAAGCAATTGCGTCTATGTATTTACGGTCTTCCTGCTTCTCGGTTAATTCAACGTCTCTATGGCCCCGCCCGCCAATTCCATATGTTCCTATGCCTATTTTTGAAATCTTTTGCGGATCAAGCATAACAATGAATCCTTACAAGTTATGTACATGTATATTGTAGCACAGGTACTTGTAATCCTTGGCAAAGGCTGGAGGTTTCTTAAGGATTGCAGCTTGCATATCCCATATGATATATTGTGACCAATATGAGAAAATTTTCCTTGAAAAACGTTAAAAAACCTTTTGTTGTTTTGGGTTTGTCCGGGATTTTAATATCTGTTGGACTTGTAATAGGAGTTTTAATACCCAAACAGTGTGAGGAATGTGAACAGTGCAATGAGTGCGAAGAATGTGTATCCCAAGACACGACTGATTTATCTACACAAGAAACGGATTCCCCGCAAGAAACGGATTCCACTGACACCTCTACGGTTAACCGAATGCTTCAAGAAACAACCAGGGAATTTTTAGAACAACCATGGGTTACAAATGGTAACCTAGCGCCAGTTGTTAACTACGACGAAACCGGATTTGTTTTTGTTGGAACTCTTAACGCCGATTATTATGTTGCTGTCCAAATTTTACCAATTAACGAATTTGCATATCCTTCAGGGGATATTTTTAACGCCGTTTTAACAATTTACACTAGACCTATTTCCGCTATCGATACGACTCCGTGGACACTTGCACATACGCAAGTTGTTGATCATGCAATGGACCTTATATTTAGCGACGACATGGTTGAACTTAAAGACATGACATTTGATGGGGTAAACGATTTGGTGATTTTTATGTATCCGTCTGCTAATGGAAATTCCTATTATGGAATCTGGCAATCGATGCTGGATACTACTTCCGGTAGATTAACTGTGTTTAAATACTTGGGTGAGTTTGCGTATCCTACTTTGAAAGGGGATGCTATACGTTCTTGGGTTCACTCGGGTGCAGGTTCAGTACATTCAATTTATTACTTCAGATGGAGTAGTGGAGTCTTTGGCCCGTCTGAGTGGATTGAAATTACGCTTAACGTAGAGACATACAATGAAACAGAAACTGAGCACGATTGGATAATTTCCGATTACAAGTGGCAAAATGACGAATGGATATTGGTAAGTGAGGAAACCCTACATGTTGACTTCCCGGACGTGGATAGTTATTAGGTGGTATAATTCTCGCATGAATAAGTCAGCTTTTAGGAAAAACATCAAGTTAGCATACGTTCTCATCGCCCTTAAATACTGCTGGATCTGGCTTGGGACTTGGATCTTTTACTATTCAAATTTTGGAGGATACATTGACCGATATGTTAAAACGGTAACCCGAAGGGTAGATAAACTACTGTTCCGGTTGTCAACTCGAATCTAGTAGATGAGCTTAAGTATTCGGGTGTAGATTATAACCTTTTATGATCAATCACGTCGCCCCCGACAAGTATAATGAGCCTGTTAGGTGTTGAACTGTAAACCGGTAGGGCCCTAATGGCGACCTGCTTAGGGCTTTGCTTGACTTGACATGTTCGGTTATACTGCATATAATGTGCAGTATATGGCAACATATAAATATCTAAACGCAATTAACAACTCTGGGAAAAGACTCTTTACCATATTTGATCTAGAGCAAATATTAGGGATCAGATCTCAAAGTACCTTGCAATCAATAATCAAACGGTTCGTAAAAGAAGGTATATTTGTTTCTTTGGAAAGAGGAAAGTATATTTTGGGTGGTTCGTCTGTTTCCGATTTTGAAATTGCGCAGTTTCTTTACTCTCCATCTTATGTATCGTTCGAAACTGCATTAAATTATCATGGTATTCTAAGTCAGTTTCCATTTGAAATAACGTCTGTAACCACTAAATCTCCCACTCGGAAAAAAATCGAGGATAAACTGTACACATATTCGAGACTTAGTACTAGGCTTTATATTGGGTATTATGAAGAGAAGGGTTTTTTAATAGCCAATCCGGAAAAAGCCCTTTTTGATCAACTGTATATGATTTCAAGGGGTTTAAAAACCGAGAGCTGCTTAGGTGATATGGATTTTTCTATTGTTGACAAGGCTGTTTTAAAAAAATACACAAAACTACTTCCACCTAGGTTAGTTAATAAGGTTAATGAATTTATCTTAAAGTATATATGATTACCCAAGAACAAGTTAAAGAATTTGCTGGGCGATATAAAATAAATGAGTCGATTGTACTACGTGAATTTGTCCAGATAACGTTTTTGAAAGAGCTATATGAACAAAAGTTCTCGGAAAAGATTTTTTTTAAAGGAGGGACTGCAATAAGATTACTATACGGAGGCAAACGGTTTTCTGAGGATTTGGATTTCACAGTTAATCTTCCCGAGAAGGAATTTACTGCACGGATAAACAGTCTTTTTAAGAGCCTAAACAAAAAATATCCGTTCGAATTTAAAGAAAGGAAAACACTTGCCGGGAAAACTTATTTACTTACAGCTAGTCACCCGTTTTTCAAAAACAAGATATTTGTAAAGCTTGATTTCTCCCTGCGAGAAAATGTCTTGCAACCAGTAAAAAATATTTTGAAAACAGAATATCCTATTGTTTTTGGAGGATTTGTAAGGTCCTTGAGTAAAGATGAAATTATTGCTGAAAAGATAAGAGCCATTCTGAGTAGGGATAAGCCAAGAGATCTTTATGATCTTTGGATCCTGCAGGAACTTGGTGGAAAGTTAGATGTAACAATGATTAACCGGAAGCTTGAGTATTATGGCGAGATTTTTAATATAAGAATATTGAAAAAACGTTTAGAATCATTCTCAAAAGATTATTTCATAAAAGATCTTCGACCATTTGTACCGATTAATGAAAGGCAAAAACTTGGAGAAATGTTTGACTACATTGTTGCTTACTTAGCTAAGAATTTAAGCTAAACCTTTGATTTACTTGCGTTTATGATCTATCACGTCGCCTCCGACAAGGGTAAGGCCTAGCTCGTATATAATTTCCTTTACAACCGCATTCAGTTGATCCTTGTATTTACGGGTTTGAGATTCTTTAAATTTTTTAAGCGTTTCTTGCCCAAGCTTATCGCCGACTAGTTTTGTTAGTCTTTCAAACTTAGATCCGCTTAAGTTTATGTGCTCAACCCAGACTTCTTTGGTGCCGGTTTCCTTTATTTGGGAAAAGAGATCTTTTAGCTTTTTAGGATTAGTCATAAAGTGAGGTAACAACGGTCCAACAAATGCGTAGGTTGAGATTCCATTTTCGTTAAGGGTTTTTAACGCCTTAAGTCGAAGATTTGCTGGTGGGGCACTAACCTCGAAGAGTCGGCCAATTTTGTCATCTGTTGAAGTAATCGTAAGTCCAACCGTAATATCAAGTTTTTTTAAAAGATCGATATCTCGTGTTACTAGAGGCGACTTGGTAAGTAGCGAGATTTTTATAGGAAGCTTGTGTTTTGCCAAGACCAAAAGACACTCTCTTGTAATTTTGTACTTTGCTTCAGCTCCTTGATAGGGGTCGGTTACTGATCCAAAGAAAATTACAGGCTTGCTTCCGGTTTTGAATTTGTTTCGTTTGATCGATTCGGTCAGATTTAGTCTATCTAGCTCTTTGTCTAAAATCTCTGCAGCATTTGTTCTAATATCAACATATTCTCCCCAAATATCTCGTGTATGACCCGTGAACCTTCTTGTAAAATCGGCGTAACAGTAAACACAGCCAAACTGGCAACCAGAATAGGGGTTAATAACAAAGTCTGCACCGGGGAGCTTGCTTTTAGTAAGCACGGATTTGGCTTGTATTTCGGATATCTTCATACAGGGTCTCGTTATTTTCCTATAATATTTGCTACCGTTACCTTACGCTTAACCAGTCGAAGGATAAATCTTGAGTTACAGCAGCACTAATTTTAATTGTAAATCCAGTAGCAGTTTTGTTGGTAACAGAGAAAAGAACCTGTAAGTCGGAGTTTAATGTGACAATTACTTTAGGTATGTTTTCGGAATAGGACTTTGGAAATTCTACATAAACTTCAGTTTGACCGGCAGGAATTATGGCTACGCCGCTTTGCTGTAAACTCGCTTCCAAATTGGATACCCTGGTTTCAATATTGGTAAACTTAGTGAGCAAGGTTTCTATGTCAGTGGTAAGTTTATCTTGGGTTAGTTTTTGCTTTTGAATTGCACCCAGCATTGGCGTAATTAACTTGCTGTAGCTCACTGTTTCGGGTTGACCAAGCTCATCATAGCTTACGAGAAGGGGATTAACCAGCTCAACTTCTTCTGCTATTAAACCGTATTGAAGTTTGTTATCTGGATCAGATTTATAAGTGAATGTGACAGGTCTTAGGTCAAATAACCAAGAAATATCAGTCTCAGTTGCGATATCTTCTTTGTATCTCTGGCTTGATGATACGTATCCAATGTTTCCGGAGTCGTCGATGAATAGATCTCTGTTTGTTGTTCCGACTGTAGCAGAATATGTTCCTAATGAATTTAATGTTCCGGTTGTGCTCAAATTTCCGTTAGTAAATATTCCTCCAGACCCTACATTAAGTCCATTCCGAACATACGCATTATTGCCAACATCCAGATTCTCTGAAATCGTAATGTCATTTGAGCTTAAGTTACCAATCTGTGCAGCATGGATGTCTGCTCCCATTATATCT
>JAFGLO010000002.1 GCA_016927995.1 Candidatus Dojkabacteria bacterium | reverse complement strand
CATATTCAGAATAAGAGTCGGTCCAAGAGGGACCCCAGGCCGTTTGGGCAATATTTTCCTTATCAACAAGCTTGCCTTTAGCCTTTTCCAGTTGTTTAAATATTAAAAACTCTTGACCGGTAAGTACCTCGTTCAAATTGATGTCCTGAAACTTATCAACTTTTGCCTTTGTCAACAGGTTCTTTCTATTTTTCTGAAGATAATGTTCAAACAGTTCTGAAAAAACATTCCCTTCACTATTTATTAATCCGGACCTTACAAGGTAATCTGTTGGCTCTTTGCTTGCGCCCAAAAGATACATTATTGAGTTACCTGAAAGATCATTTACAATATATTGATATCTTTGGTCAAGGTAATCAGATCCTATAAGTTCATAAGCCAAATCGACCTTCTTGCAAGATGTCAATTTCTCTTCTAACTGACGATCAGCTAATATTTGATGGAATACCCGTTTTATAATAACAGGGTCTCCAAGCGTAAACCGAGTTATCAGTTTAACTGAGTCGGAGAAAACCTTGGTATTGTGTTCGGTGAAGAATAGCTTCATTAACTGTACAGAATCATCAAAATCCGGTATAGGCATAAAAACAATATTGGCACAGTATAATAACTTGAACTGAGGCTTAAGCAGTAAAGATTCTGCAAACACTTCAGATGAAGATATAAGAACAAATGCTATATTACAATTCAGTTGATTTAGATCAAGTAATCTCTGTTGTGCCCTATGTGCTTTCTCGGGAGTTGTCGAAAGAAGTGAGTCGAGATAATTAACAACGACAACAAAAGTTTCATTTTTATTTTTCTCACAAAAGGACAAATCAATTACACCTGTTTCCAATAGTTCGTCAACGTCTATCCAAACCCAATTTTTTGTACCTTTGTAATATGAGGAATTTATAACCCGTTTAAGGACACTATTTTTCCCCACTCCATTTATCCCTTGTAATGTAACAGATGCCCCCTTAGAAGCTTTGGGAAGTAAATGTTCTAATATGTATTTGTCCCCTGAATACATGGTTGATATGGCAAAGGTTTTTAAAATAATCTGTTTTTCATTTTAGCAGATTACACATCCCGGTCAAATTAATTTGAACGGCCTCTGTTCCGGTATAATGAATAAACAATGTTTAAACGCCAAATAGTTGTTTTGATCACCTCACAATCGAGTTTCGAGCCCATCCTATGAGGTAGTGATGAAATCAATGGATTCGCTTTTATCTCTCCCTTCAAAGACCAACTATCTACAAACTGTTTAATCCTTGGGTCTTCAGAATTTACCCCGAAAGCAAACAAGAACAAGCTAATAATTTCCGATACTGATTGGGTAACAAATGTTACCCGTTCATAAGAATGATAATCTTGCCATGAATCATAAACCCCCACCTTAATCGGTCCGGGATGGAATATTCCATACATGCCTGCACCCCTAAACCTTCTAAACTGCTCATCCTCCGTCAACGTTGACTTGGCTAAGTCTCCGAACAAAACTTCTCTTAATAATGGTAAATCCCACGATATAAGCTGATACAGTATCAAGGGATGGGAAATAAATGCTCTTATTGCATTGAACCACATTGCCTCACGATACCAAGAGTCGTTTAGAGATATACCTTCCTTCTTAATAAAATCCAGGGCATGTAGTTGATCAAAAAAATTGTTGTTTGATGAAAGCATCTCAACAAGATTTTTTATAAGCCGATAGGTTGGATTATCCAAGTTAATTCGCATATCAAGCCACATACCACGCTCACAAACATCTACCAACATACGATCAATGTTTCGAATAGTCCATACCGGGACATACGAAGCAAAACCCTCTTTTGGGAGAGGGTATCTGTCAAAGTATTCAAACGCTCTAAGATAAAGACTTCTTATACTATAAGGATTAATTTCAAGGGGTGGATAAATTTCACCTCCATGTCTTTCTAGATATTTATTTCTATCACAAACTACTAACGACCCATCTTCGCGTAACTTAAGAAAAATAGACTCATGTGTAAACAAAAAACATGAGGCAACAAACTCAGGATCTGAATCTGGAACTTGATAATCCTCTATATCTTTAAGCAAAGCTATAAGGGTTGGGTCAGTAGGTGATTTATCTTTTATCCCGCTTGCCCAATTTTTAAGCTCTATATTCCCAAGTTTATGTTGGTCCCGAAGTTCAATAAGACCTCGGACAGTTACGTCCACACCAGGTAGAGACAGCTTTAAGTCATCAAAATCCGGATTACCACATTTTTGGGCACCAGAATCGCCTAATGTTTTCATTCCATCCGGATCAGCACATAAATCAATATCTAGTAACGAGACCTGATACGTACCCGGGCCCCCAGATACACCAATTGGTGCCCAAAAAGGTCTGGTACCTGAACCTATTAGATAATACTCTGTACCAGGAGCTGTAGCTATTAATTCACGCAAAAAACCTGCCACCCCACTTCCCTGGAAGAACTTACCCCATTCATCAGGAGTTAAAATGTCACCATCTTGCAAGTGCATATCAACAACTACTGGCATCAATCCGTCAATTGGAGGGGACCCCTCGCTGACTAAAGTTGCATCAGGAGATCTTACAGTCATAAAAACACCAACCAATAAATCTAATACGTAACAACAAATCAATTACAGTATACAAAATTAGTATAAAGCTAACAAGTAATAATAAAGGAAACAAAATACACACCCGGAGGGACTCGAACCCCCAACCCTCCGTTCCGAAGACGGATGCTCTATCCAGTTGAGCTACGGGTGCACTAAAACACAGCTAGTACCCGGAGCGGCCTGTCTGCCTATGGCAGAAGCTACGGGTGCATAAAGATCCACTGCTGGCGGGAATCGAACCTGCAACCTTTCCCTTAGGACGGGACTGCTCTATCCAATTGAGCTACAGCAGCTTAAAAAGAACAAACCACCAACCTACGATTACACAAGTAATTTTATTACATTTCTGATTAATAGTCTACCGGACCTTCTACAGTAGTCTTCCAGAGGATCTTTTTTACTAACTGTTTGCGCTCCGTTGACCAGTGGGTTCGGCGAAAGCCCTTTACTTATTCCATTTTGTGCTAAAGCGATTTCCTACTTACATACTGATTCTCAAGTGTATCGTTATGCCAACTTCACAACTTCACTACTACACAACCCACCCATATTCCTTAAGCATTCGATCTTGTACTTCAGAAGGTTTTAATATACCAAATTCAGTAATATATCCTGTTATAAACTGCTCAGGAATTACCTCGAACGCAGGGTTTATTATGTTAAGCCCGGATGGGGCCTCCGACCAGATTTCATGAGCATCTCTAAGTTCTATTTCGATTGGACTATAAGTGGTAGAAACATCAAGCTTAAGTAGCGGACAGGTTACATAAATGGGTTTATTTCCCATATAGGCCGATAATGCCAATCCCAGGCTACCAACCTTATTTATTCCACTTCCATCAACATTTATCTGATCTATTCCCAAAATTACAGCATCAACCGGAAGATATCTGTTATCGTAAGTAAAGCTTGCGGCCGCACTATCGACCACCATTGTTACATCAAGCCCTTTGGCAAGCAGATTTGTCGCAGTAATCCGTCCTTGATATCTTGGTCTTGTTTCGGTTGTAATAACCTTTAAATTGCCATCGCGTGCTTTATTAACACCAACAAGGATAGCCTCCGCAGTTGAAGAATGACAGTGAGTGAGTATTTCGTTATAACAAGACAGTAATTTTACGCCATTCTTGACGATTACATCCTTCGTGGACCTAATTAAGTTGACGTATGACTCCATTGTATCCGAAATCAACTTGACAATAATTTCGGGATCTTGAGCGGCTTGCCCTTTTACAATCACATTGTATATAACGTACTTAACTCCATTTTTAGCTAACGGTTCATTTGGTCTTGCCCAAGCAAGTTTATCACCTACCCTACGAAAATCCTCAAGCAACTGTTGCCTGGAAACGTTTTCAAGAATTTCATGGTTTGTTAGCCACTTCTTAAGCCCATCAAATACCGCCAGTGCTACATTTGTAGCTCCTTGTATCTTGATTGATTTAATATCTTCAATAATCTGACTTACTTCCTGAGGAATCGATATCTCGTTATCCATTTGGGCAATCTAAAAGTTAGTATACAAAATTATAGCAAAATTTCTGGTATAGTAGAAAAATATAATAATTGGTAACCAACATTAACATGAATCTAAACGAACTTCTAAAAAACAAAAAGGGCTATATATTTGATGTAGATGGAACTATTGTTGATCTTGAGGAACTTAATTTTCAGGCCACGAAATATGCCCTAGAGTCAGCAGGACTTCCGTTTTCACGTGAACTGTACATAGCTCAGGCCGGTGTGGCAATTCATAAGGCATTTGAAAATATATTAAACAATTATAATGTCGGACTCCAAATTAGCGAGCTTTTAAAGGTCTTTAGAGTGTACAAAACGAGCAAATTAAGAACTGATCTTAAGGGTTATGTAAAACTTAAACCCGGAGTTGCAGATTTTATAAAAAAAGCCTCTGAATCCGGTAAAAAGCTAGCCGTGGCAACCTCAGCAAGACGGGAATTTTTGGAGTTTGTGCTTACGGCATTTGAGCTTTTAAAATATTTTCCTATAACGATAACCGCTGACGACATAACTAAAAGTAAACCTGATCCCGAAATCTTTCTTAAGGCTCAAACAGCACTAGCTTTGCCTAAAGCTGACTGTATAGTCTTCGAAGATTCTAAAAACGGTATCTTAGGCGCTAAGGCAGCCGGCATTGCCTGTATTGGAATAAAAACCGATCGATGGAACAAAGATATTGTGAATCTTGCAGATTATGTAATCAATGACTACACAACAATATTAACAATCTTCCCCGGCAGGTAGATTACCTTTTTTATTGCCTTCGCCGTCAAATACTTTCCAATTTTTTCATCAACCTTTGCTGCCGTTACAACGATATCCTCGGTAGCTTCAACAGAAACCATTACATTACCACGAGTTTTACCGTTTATCTGCACAGGTAAATCAACGGTATCTTCAACGGTTAAGCTTTCGTCATACCTTGGCCATGCTTGTTGATGAATACTGTATTTGTTTCCAATCTTTTCCCACAACTCCTCAGTTAAAAACGGAGCATAAGGTGCTATAGTAAGTAGGAACCTCTCCCATACCGATTTGTCTATATTTGCAAACTTACTCACTGCATTTATAAACTCCATGAACTGACTAATATTCGTGTTGAAATGCAAAGTTTCGATTGCTGTTCCCGTATACTTAATAAGTTTGTTCACTAAAATTTCCTGCTTTTGTTTATCATCGGTAGACACTATCTTACTAGAAACCTTAGCGGCAGTTTTGTAAGTTCTGTTAACGAATTTGAACACTCCGCGTTCACCCTTTGTACTCCATGCTTTTGGATCCTCTAAAGGTCCCATAAACATTTCATAAAGTCTTAATGTATCACCACCATGCCTATCCATAACATCGGTTGGGTTTACAATATTCCCCCAACGTTTACTCATTTTGCGTCCATCTTCTCCATGAATCATCCCTTGGTGTCGATGAAAAATAAACGGCTCATCAAAATCAATGTAGCCCGCATCTTTTAAAACTTTTGTAAAAAACCTTGAATACAGCAAGTGTCCGGTTACATGCTCACGCCCACCAATATACATATCAACAGGCATCCAGGTTTTTAGTGCCTTTTCTGAGGCAAACTCATTTGTATTGTGAGGATCAAGATATCTGTAGTAATACCAACTCGAACACATAAAAGTATCTAATGTGTCAACTTCACGTCTTGCGGGTTTACCGCACTTTGGACAAGTTACACCCTCGTGAAAAGTTTTTGAGTAACGCAAGGGCGATTCACCCGTTGGCTTAAAATCAACGTCATCCGGAAGCATTACCGGTAAATCTTTTTCTGGTACAGGGACATACCCACAATCTTCACATAAAATCATTGGGATTGGGGCACCCCAGAATCGTTGACGTGCAACTGACCAATCACGTAATTTCATCATCTTTTCTGATTTTGCAATACCCTCTTTTGACAACTTTTCAACAATCTTCTTTTTGAAATCCTCTGAATTCATTCCATCGTATTCACCTGAATCAACCATTGTTCCTGCTTCCGTGAAAACACCCTCTTTCTCGTAGTCTCGAGAGTCCTTTTTACCTTTTTCCCGAACAACCTCAATTATGTCCACTCCAAATTTTTTAGCAAACGCGTAGTCACGCTCATCGTGTGCCGGAACACACATTATTGCACCGGTTCCATATGTAACTAAAACATAATCCGAAACATATATTGGAACTTCTGCATTATTAACAGGGTTAACTGCGACAACTCCTTCAAGCTTCACACCTGTTTTTTCTTTATCTTGCTTTCGCTCAAGCTCGGTTTTATTTTTGACAGACTCTAAATATTTTGAAACTTCTTCCCAATTTTTTATATTAGACTTTAGCTCTGAAATAATTTTATGTTCAGGAGCTATTGTCATAAATGTGGCTCCAAACAATGTATCGGGTCGAGTTGTGAAAACATCGATCGAAGTAGAACAGGTTTTTAAACCTGTCCCTACCATAAATTTTACTCTCGCTCCCTCACTTATTCCTATCCAATCGCGCTGACGTTTTTTACTGTCTTCCGGCCAGTCAACTAAATCCAAGTCCCGATCTAATCTTTCGGCGTACTTTGTAATTCTTAAAAACCAGACCTCTTTTGGAATTTGGGTTACAATTGTGTCGCACCGTTCACACTTTCCGTCAACTACCTGGTCATTAGCCAAAACAGTTTTGCAACTTTCGCACCAGTTAACTTGTTGCATCTCTCGATAAGCCAATCCCATTTTATAAAAAAGCAAGAAAAACCACTGGGTAAATTTGTAATAGTAGGGCCTATGGCTTCCTACTTCTCTATCCCAATCAACAGAAAGTCCCATTCGCTTGCACTGGTATATAAAGTTTTTAATTGCCTCCTCTGTTGTTATCTTGGGGTGAACATTTGTTTTTATGGCGTAATTTTCTGCTGGAAGTCCAAATGAATCCCATCCCATAACTTCCAGAACCTTTTTTCCTTTCATTCGGTTATAACGACCAATAATATCCGATGCGGTATACCCTTCTGCATGGCCGACATGAAGTCCGTAGCCTGACGGATATGGTGTTTGCGGCAACACATAATATTTTTCACCGGGTTTAACATCTTCCGGTGTTTTATAGATATTTGTTTCTTCCCACTTTTTTATCCATTTTGCTTCTATTTTTGTTGGATCGTATTTCATTGATATATAAGAAAATTTAAGTTTAAGGATTATAGTACAATTCTTGTAATGAAGAAATGACTACAGATTAAAGGCAAAGCAAAAGGAAAGGTCCATACACCGACCGTTTACGAATTCTTATGAATTCATTTATTTTGGGGTTGTACAAAACCTTCATGATACTCTTGTAAATTGATGGTTGATATTACCATAAAACCTTTGGTCAGGCAAAGCTTTTGCTTGACTTAAAGTTAATTTTGAATTATCCTATGATTATAAGATTAAATTTACTGCCAAGCCATTGGGAGAAAAAGCACCAACGCCACAAATACAACGTGCAATCGATGCAAATAGAGATTCTAGACCAGAAGATTGGGCAAGAATTAATACCGTCGATAAAAGAGCTCTGGGTGAAATTAAACTTAAATTGGCTTTTGCAATTTCAGATCAACAAAAAAAGGGGGGAATCCTAGAAATAGCCCCTCAACAAATTGATTCATGGATGAACTCACATCCAAGACAGCCAGCCGTCTTTCGTATTCAAGACCCTAAAGTAGGACAACTTGGCAAAAAAGAATTTTACGCAATTGTTGTTGGAAATTCACCTGATGCAATAGGTGTCCCAGACCCAGCTAAAACTACTGTACTTATCCTAGAAACCCAAAAAGTTCCATTAAGCCCATTTTTAGGCATAGAAGTCGAAGAAATGTACCCAGCAACAAGAGAAGTTGCCGCACAATACCTAAATAGGCAAGATCAACCATTAGCTATTACCTTTGGAGCTTTTCATAAAGACAGAACAGCGGAACGAAGAACTACAGGGATTACTTGGGGTGATGAGGTCTCTCTGAACAAGGATACCGGAATTGAAATGGTTAGAAATCTTATTACATCGTTGGATCATTCTGCGAAAGCTGTAAAACCTACTAGTGTTCCTCGTGTAGGCCTTATCAAAAAAGTATTTGGAGATCAATCCAAGGTAAATCGAGAACTTGTACACACAGCAACGGAATGGGTAAGGAACACTCGTGCATCAGGCTTAACAGATCAACAAATCGAAGAACAGCTTAGCCGTGCAGGTCATAACCCACACTTCATTGCACAGGTCTGGAAAAGTGTCGATCTTAGTAGACCTTTATCTACAGAAACAGAACCTGCGTCTGAACTTGAAAGAGAACTTGATAGAGCAATCAACTTTGCTGATACACATCTTCTGTATACAGGCCAGCCCGCTGCAAACTCACCGCTTGCGAAATACGGCAGACTAATGCAACAACACTTTGGACACATGAAACCCGAAATGCGAGCGCTAAGAGATGTCATACTTGCATATGGGAATAAATCCTTAACAAGAACAGAACTCAGAAAAATATTTAGAAGTATCTCTCCACATCAACACTCTGGAGCAAGAACAGTTTTTTCAGAATTTAAATTTGACCCTAAAACAGGATCTCAAATATTTGGAAGAGGAAATTCTCTATCGGCACATATTGCCAGAAGAGCAGAAATTCCAGAAACCAGCTTTGCAGTTCCACCAAGCGACACGAACCCTAGGTCTCATTTTTTCGAAGCAACAAAGCTTTCAGAGTTATTCGCAATAAGAACCATGAAAAAGGCACAGGAGCTAGCGAAAGCTCCTAACGGGATCAATAGGCAGACTCAAACAGAGTTGTTAGCAGATATCCTTTCCATCATCTACTATATGGAAAACCCATCTGTAAATTATTTATTGACAAGCACCCAGCCATCTATAGATATGCCACCATACAGACCTACTTCATAACCCTAACTTAACCTGCCCATAAAATGCCCGCTGCCCCACAACCAGGAGCTCCAGCAGCTAGTCCAGAAACAGCTTCTGCCGTCGAAACAAGAGCTACTTCTACATCTCCACATGAGCTATGGATTGCCTTAAATTCTGCAGACCCACAAACAAGAAAAGCCTTCGGAGCACAAATTGAACAAAAAATAAAAGCAACCAACAATGCAAATCCTGAAATAAAAAAACAACCCCCAGAAAGTTTGGCCGATGTCGTTGCCTGGGCAGATAATAACCCAGGCGAGCGAGTCGTGCCCATAAAAATTAATGGGAAAAGAGCAACAGCAATAATTGTCGGAAATGGTATTGACCAACAAGGCAATAGCGATCCATCAAGGCGAACAGTGATAATAAAGCCGGAAGGATTTAGTACTAAAAAAGACTGGCATGTGTTTTCTGTAGATGGGCTTAGAGCATCAGTTGACCTTAACTCTCTAACAGAGGTTTCAGCGAACCAGGACACTATTGACCAACAAAAATCAGCTAACGCAGGAAATGACGCAAGCAAAAGATTCGAAAGACTTACAAAGGAAGAACAAACAGTATTTAGAGTTGGTCAATTTAAGATTGTAAGAGAGACCGCAAAAGGTCCAAAATATAATGAATTCATGCGCAATATTACTCGGTCCTTCGATAAAGAAATTAAGGCGGGTGCCGCTCAGGAAGCAAGGGCACTCAAACTTGTCGAAAGGTCAAAAACTAGCTTAAAATATATAGAAAGAGAAATAGAAGATAAGGCCACCCAAAGAAGAACTCAGTTAAGACAACAATATGGAGGAAGATTAGGCATTATTTTCAGAAGATTTGGCCAAAACCTAGGAGATAAAGCTATTGCCCTAGCAGAACAGAAAGGAATAATGAGACCCAAAATTAAAGACTTAGCCCAAGCCGGCGTTGAAAAAATACTCGGAGTATCACAATATGAACAAACAAGAGATCAGATCGATGCTCAAGAAAAGCGCGGACTTATAATGACTATAGCCTCACAAGTAAATGCACTTTTGGATCAAGGGGTATCAAGGTCGCAAGTCGATAGAATTTTAGCAAAATATCCAGAGGCAACACGAACGGCTGTATTAGCAGAGGCGCAATCACAAAAAGAAAAGGTAGATCAGGCAGGAAAAAATCACAAACAATAGAGGCTACTCAAGCCGGACCTAAACCGGAGCAACCAACCGACAAAGAGCCAATTACTTCTGAAAAAGCTTGGGAAATGGCAACCAATATGATACAGAATGTAAGTGAACCAACAAGAAAACGAATATCAGCTGTACTAAGTAATACCGCATTGAAACCCGACACAATAAATAATCTTCCTAATGACATAATGGACCTTGCACAACAGAAAATCTCTTCAACCCAAGCATTTGTAATTCGGGACGTTGTTGATCCAAGGGTTGCTTCGGACCGATATGCAAATTTCGAAAATGCAATAAAGGTTACTGCAACCGAACTTGATACAGCATTAAAGACACAACCTCAAGACAAAGATAAAACGGCACAGGTTGTTTCGGAACTTGTAGGACAACTAGCAAACATGGCTTATTATGCAGAGAAGGCTTCTCCATTAAACAAAGTTACTTAATTTTATAAATAAGAACATGAAAAAATCCACTGTACAAAAGCTTTTAAAACATTGCACCCTACCCGATATTCTTACAGAAAAACTACAAAGGCTTTTAACGGGTTCCCCCGAAGAAGTACTTACTCCAGATGAAGAATCTATACTCGATGCCCTACTTTCCGAAGAGGTGGTAGATGAGTCAAAGGCGACTCAAACAGCCCTTGATGAAGTCGATAAAGACGAAAAAACACAAATTAATGAGGCAAAGGCGCAAGCCTATGACGATTTAGTAGCCGCAATTGAAACCCCAGATGCAAGTACGTAAGTAAGTACAAAAGCAATTGAATAATCCTCTTAAATAGTTTATACTACCTTGTGTTCTTGATTTGGGGCGCGTAGCTCAGCTGGTAGAGCAGTCGGCTCTTAACCGATCGGTCGTGGGTTCGAATCCCGCCGCGCCCAATTTGTTCTTTACAATTACAAGATGTAAAATATTGTTTTGGGGGCGTAGCTCAGCTGGTAGAGCATCTGGCTTTTAACCAGTCGGTCGTGGGTTCGAATCCCGCCGCCCTCATACTGGTTCTTTAATGTTGGGTGCCTAGGCCTTGAACTCCACGACAATTCTAGTCAAATTCTTCCCGAACTCTCTGGAAACATAACCTGCAATTGGTAGCGGGTTGGGTTCCCTGTCTGCCGACAGGTAGAGAATCCCGCCGCCCTCATAAAACTTCTCCATTCTCTAGAGCCTTGCAGTTTGGCTTATAAAATTGATAACTCTTGCTGCATGTGACTTATCAAACAGAAACGGTTTAACGTCCGCAGCCATCCTCGTTAGATCAGCCTCTCTCGCCCTTTCAGCTAATCTTTGCTTCAAGCTTTGAGAACTGGTTGTCCCAAGTTTTTGTCGAAGATACACCATATCGGGCTTAATATTTTGACTTATTAAAAACGAAACATCAAAAAAGTCTCTACCCTTAGACCTTTTCCGCTCAAGTAAAGCTGCAATCTTTTGAGATAATAAGGTCGAAATTGGAACAACTTTGATATTTTGGTAAACATCGAATTTGTCTAGTAAATGTACCTCTGAACTGTAAATATAATTTTGGGGCATTGTGTCAATCCTTATTGTAATCTTTTGATTCGGCAAATCAGACAAGCCCTCCTTATACAAGATATCTGGGATTTTTATATAGCAATGAAAAGCTTTTTTATACACAACTCTAGTTTCTACCTGAAAGCCTTCGAGCGTCAATTCACTCTTAACAAGACCAACAAGGCTTTCAAACTCAAGCTTATTAAGCTTAACGTTGTCAAAATCAAGGTCTTCTGAAAATCTCTGGTTATTGTGTACAATCCTTAATGCGGTACCTCCCATAAAAACAAGATTATTGTTATATCTTGATCCATAAATTGCTTCAAGTATTTTATATTGGATATATTCTCTTAAAATACCAAGAGAAAACATTTGTAGCTTTGGAGGATAACTACTGTTTATTTCTTTCAGGCTAATCATTTTTATAATATTTAATGAAAGTTGATATTCGCTTCTCTAGTTCCACATTCTGCATTGCGGTTGTATACATTTGTAACAGCTTGTAATCTACTTGTGTCCTCAGCATTTCTTCATTAATACGCAGTGATTCAATAGCCACTCTATCGTTAATATTATTGTAATAGAAAAAATCAACTATTGACTTCTCTATTGTTGCAATTCGATAACCCTGTCGATAACCCACAATCGGCTTAATTATATCTCCCAAAAAGCCACTCTCCTTAATCTTTCTGTAACTAAATGTTCCCACCACTGTTTTATAATCAATCGTTCTCCTTGAGGACACCGAGGTAATGGTAAGAACCCCCTCGGGAATCAAGTTATACAAGGAGAGAGCCTTCTCCATTGATACGTATGACGGGGAAAGTAATTCATTGGCAATTACAAGCCGAACTTCTTCTGTTATTTGTAAATCAGAAAATATATACTTTCCTTTAATTAGTTTTTTTATATACCCCTTGTTTTGCCATTGGGTAAGTTGTACCAAGTTGAAATCTGGTTCATATAATTGAATGTCTGAAAGCTCAAACACTACAAACTTGCTTAACCTATCCTTAAAATCCAAGAACTTCAAGTCATATAGTAATAAAAAATTATAAGTATACGTAATATATTACCCTGATTTTCAAAACTTGTAAAGCACACAAAGTTATTCCCAAGCCGTTTACGGTGTGATAAAATAACCGTGTCGCGGGTGTAGTTCAGTTGGTAGAACGTCTCGTTGCCAACGAGAAGGTCGCCGGTTCGATCCCGGTCGCCCGCTCCATTTGTTGGGCCTGTAGCTCAGTTTGGTTAGAGCATTCGCATGGCATGCGAGAGGTCGAGGGTTCGAGTCCCTCCAGGTCCATATAAAAATGGTGGGACTTTCACCTAGGTTCCCCGACAAGTCGGGATTTCGCTCTTTCCTATGTAAGCGCTCAACGAGTCCCTCCAGGTCCATTTCCCATTGAAAAGATTTAATATCCACACACATTAACCTTCATATATGGAGCCGGATTAACTCTATTTGCCCAGTCGGAACCCTTTCTAAGCTCAAAATGAAGGTGAACACCCGTTGAATACCCAGTAGCACCCATTTTACCAATAGGCGTACCGGCATAAACATACTGACCCGAAACAACATAAAGCGCTTGCATGTGGGCATAAACAGTAGTATATCCGTTAGGATGAGCAATTTGAACATGCCATCCGAACCCATTATTTGCCCGACCGGAGAATATTACGGTACCCTCTGCCGCAGCAAGAATATCGGGGGCTGCACTGTTAGACATATCAATTGCAACATGATACCAAGAAGCACACTGGGTAACCTTAGCCCCGGGTGCCGGCCAATCTAAAAACCTTCCAACATTAGGATCTACAGGGTTTAAAGTAATTATAATCTTGTCATCAGAATCTGGACGATAATCATCAACAATGGGCATTGTCGCATTAGGAATAAATAGGGTGTCTCCCACTTTTAACGTAAACGGGGGATCTAGCCAATTCATGTCCACAATTGCCTGGGAAGAAACCTCGTATTCTGTTGCTATAGTATCAATAGTGTCATTCTTTTTAACAGTGTACATTATTCCATCGCCGGGAGGAATTTTAAGAACTGTACCTTGCCGTACAACATGTACATTTGTTAGATTATTCGCCCACTTTATTGTATCAACACTTACTCCATATGCATTAGCTATGGAGCTTAACGAATCGTCCTTTTTTACAACATATTCCATCATTTCAATTGAGGTTCGTTCCTGCGGAATTAGAGTCTCAACAGACCCGGATTCTACCAGAAGGTCACGCTGCGCAACACCGGCATAATAAGTATATGCTTGATCTAGAAGAATAGACTCGGTAATGGGTTTGTTAACGGTTCCAACAATAATTACAAGCAGAAAAACTCCAATTGTAGCTGCCTGGGTAAAATATCTGTACACTTCTCCCCTTCCCCAAAACATATGTTTCATTAACCACCTTTTTAGAACAAGAAAAATCTTTGTAATCCATTTTAAAAATTTATCCCATAGCATAAAAAACTCTTTAATTTTCAGCAAAAAATATAAAAAGATATCTGCAACCACAGTACCAATAAGGTTAAGAAATTCAGTAAAAGTAGGAACAAGCGGGGGTTTCGAGTCGATTTCTGCCTCGTTACCTTTAGTTTTCATTAGAATTGATTAAAAGCTTAAAAACCAGGATATTATTTAATATTAGGGGATATTTGTCAAGGAATAATTTCTTCCTCTACTTCATCGGAAACCGGAACAATCCAGTAGGTAAAATCCGAATCCATAGCAACGGCTGTATTTAGCTGGAGGGTAAAACTTGTTTCATCAATTATTTCAGAAATCCAATGCCTTGTCGCCGGTGAATAATCATCCTTAAAGGTGATTAAAATCACTGAATCAGCATTTACTATTGCCGAAGCTATTGTTACACTTTGTTCCCCGGCCAAAACCGTACCTGTTCCAACACTCTCATTGTCGGTTTTTGTAAGCCCAAGTACATTTATCCTTACAAAACCTTCCGAATCAATAGAGAATATTTTCTTGTCTAGCTCATTAAATATTGTGAAACTCTCTAAAAGCTCTGAATTAAGCAAGACTTTAAGCCCACTACCGGACTTACCCTTTATGCTTCCCGAAATTTCCAAATCGCCATCCATTGAGACATTTCCAAGTTCATCTACGGTAAAGCTGCCTTCCCCCACGTCAAGAGTCAAAAGTGGTGTACTTACAATCGGAGCTCCACCCAAAACTCCTGCCTTATAATCAGCAACAAGGCTATTTAGGTCGTTTGTAAACGTATATGGTTGGTACCAAGATACATTTACAAATACCATTATCTTTCCCACGTAAAAGTAATCACCTGCGGTAAGTCCATACTCCGCAATCACGTTAGCTCGGGTTACCGCATCAAGCGATGACACGGGTACTCTAAAACATGGCTTAGCGGGATTACTTCCATCATCCTCGGGCCAAACTATTGAATCAATACTTGATACGACCGGACAAGTTGACGTGTTCCAATCTGTAGTGTTGTTTAAAGCCTTACCTAGGGTTTCTGCACCTTTCTTTGCCTTGACTCCAACACCAGGCAAGACTGAAGACACGATATAGTCTCCGACCTCAAAATCTCCTGAAATACTCGAGACTATAACTGGAACCCTACCTACCAACGCTACTGCCGCCTGCTGTTCATTTGGAAACTGATTACCGTTAAACCCACCCATTAACACCGCGGGGTTTGTTGTTATTACTCCAATTAAATCCTCACCCACAACACCTTTACTACGTTTTACAAATACTTCATTTGTATTGTCGGCTGAAACGATTTCTCCAGGTTTTAGATTTGATTCTTTTGTAGGATAGTTTTCGGCAACATCATATACCGTCATACTTGTAGACGAGGAGTAGACTACACCCTCTGTATTGTTATCGCTATTGCAGTTTGCATCAGATCCTACACAAAGTCCTCCACCAGTTACCTGAAGTCGAGAATCCGGACTCGTTGTCCCTATACCCACTCTACCGGCAAAGTATGAACTTAAGCTGCTGTTAATACTAAGCACCCCATTGGAGTTAATCCCTCCGGGCCCTACATTAAGACCATTCCGAACATACGCATTGTTCCCAACATCCAGATTCTCTGAAATCGTAATGTCATTT
>JAFGLO010000001.1 GCA_016927995.1 Candidatus Dojkabacteria bacterium | reverse complement strand
GTTATTGAACATTTTGATAGTTTTGTAACTTCTGAACCCAAAATACGTAATAGCTTTTGGGATATATTTAATTTATTAAAACTGTCTAATATGAATCCAAAACTCAAAGTAATAATATCGATTGTATCGATAGTTGCAACACTTGGAGCAGGAACAGGTACAATTTATGCTTCTGATTCTGCTAATCCAGGTGATTTTCTTTACGGTTTAGATAAAACCGTGGAAAGTGTTCAAAGAACATTCACATCCTCTCTAGTAAACAAAGCTGAACTGGAAATGGCAATCATGGATGAAAGAATTCTCGAGTTGGAGAAATTAAGTGAAGGCGATAATTCCGAAGCTGTTTCAGAATCAATTTCTGAGGTAGAAGCACAACAACTAAGACTGCAGGAAAGATTTCAGGAAATGAATCAATTGAGAATAGAAAACAAGCTTCAAACCCAGGAGCAACAGCAGGTAATGGAAAAATTACAGGCAAAATTTCAGATTCACGAGGAAACGATGAACAAAATACAAATAAAACTGAAATCAAATGGAGATAACTCAAATTCTGAGGGATTAAAACAAGTTCAGAATAAGTATTCAGAAGAAACTCGAAATCAGATAAAGAATTTCGAAGATGAGACAGGAGTCAAAATTCAAGAAACTGAACAAGAGCATAACAAAAATGATGGGACACAATATAATCAAGAACAAGAGAAAAATCAGAATCAAAACAATGATTCGAACAATGAGCAAAACGTTACTGATCAAGGGATTCAGCAACAGGGAAATAACTAATCCCAAAACCAACGTGAATTAGAAGAGGTAGTTATATTGACTACCTCTTTTTTTATAAAAAATTAATCAAATATCGTTTACTTAACAATATCGGGAAAGTTACCTAAAGCTTAGCTAAGATTTCAAGCGATAGTCCTGTTTTAACCAGTTAAGCAATTCCTCTTATAGACCGATTGGAGATTCAATCATAGGCGTGATAGTATCTGACATATGTTGATGAGAGAGTTGATTCAAAATCGGCTCTGTTCTTTGGAAACCTCAGATTTTTGAAAAGTTTAATGTCAAAACCGCGACTTTGTAAAAAATATAAACAATGTAAAAAATATAAATAATGAGGGGTCAGTTAGGCTGGGTAGGGAATATTGAGATTAGACGCAATTCTGAAAAACGTTTTTTTAGTGTAGAATAGAAAATGGTAAGCATTCAGAGAGGAGTAACAAAAAAAATAATTTTGAAACTAGGCATGGTTAGTGTTTTACTTTATTTTATACATGTCTTCTTAGGTCAATATCTTTGGAAAGAATATAATTGGATTACAACCGATATTAGCTCTCTAACAGCCCGAGGAGCTCCAAATGCAGAATTGCTATCAATGTTTTCAATTTTTTCGGGCATTTGCGCAATTATCTTTTTTATTGGCATGATTATGAAATCCCGTGAAGAAAAGTATAGTAAGATTACCCAATTGGGATATGTTTTCTTTTTAATATTAATGATTATATCAAACATTGGATACTCTTTATTCCCTTTGGAAGGAAATAAAGCAGAAATGACATTTAGTAATCTTATGCATATATTTGTAACCGTTGCTATAGTTATCTTGGTTCTTACATCAATGTTTCTTTTGTCCTATGGATATTTAAAAAAAGACAAAATGAAAAAAATTGGTTATATAACGTTGGGATTTGCTATACTAATCGCTTTGTCCGGTCTGCTTAATCCCATAGTCCTTTCTAATAATTGGAATATTTTAGGTGTTACCGAGAGAATCAACATTTTTTCTTTGGAAATCTATATTTTTATACTATCGTATATGTACGGTTTTAATAAAGAGCTTCGATAGTCAAGAATAGTTTATTGACAAAATTATGGCAAATGAAAAGCAATACAAACTAAGAACGCTCTTCGTGGGAACACGAGGGGTTGAAGAATATCGTGAATCAATAAGTACTTATGTTTCAGAAAAAGACAAAGTGCTTGAGATAGGTTGCGAATGGGGAACAACTTCTAAGCTTATCTATCCAAAATGCTCTCAACTTATTGCAACCGATATTAGCCCAAAGTGTATTGAACGTGCCCGGAAAATGTATCCGGAAATTCACTTCGAAACACTTGATGTATACGACATTAAACGGGCACAATCCTTCGATATTAACTTTAATAAGATGTATATCGATGTCTCTGGGTTATCCGGATATCGTTCGGTTCTAGATGTTCTTGCCTTATTGAATATGTATGCATCCGTATTCGAAATGGAAGCTATCGTAATTAAAAGTGGTGCTTTAAAGGAGCTTGGTAAAAGATTAATTTCTTGGGAAAAAAGTAGCATTTCTTAATGAAAATCAACACAAAATTTATAGAAGACTATAAGAAAATTATTCAAACCACTAATCTGCAAAAGGGATATCAGGAATTTGTTAAATTCTTTAGAGGCTTTAGAACATACTTAGCCGATAATTTAACTGAGTATAAATTTACAGGAAATATTGTTGAAAATAATATGGATTATTCTTACTTTCAGTTTTCAAGTGATGCATTACAATCAAAAGGTTTGAAATTTGTTATTGCCTTTATACACGACAAGTTTGAATATGAAATTTGGCTGTCCGGAATGAATCGTAAGATACAGATCAGTTACCACGGCAAATTAATTAAGGTAAAGCACAAATATACAATGTCTCCGGATCCAAATAGATTCGATTATGTTTTAAAAGAAAGGTTATTCGACAAAGTGAATTATGATGATTGTGAAAAACTTTTTAATATTGCAACGGATAATGTTAAGACCTTTACCCAGGAAATAACCAAACTTATTTTTGAAGTTAATCTATAAATGGAAAATACGGTTAAAATCATTACAGTTGATCAAAATAACATAGATCAAGAGCATATTTGTTGTGCTATTGGAAATGATAAAGCTAATCAAAGCAGAGCCTTAACAAAAAAGAACTGGATGAAAGAAAGGTTCAAAGATGGTTTAGTTTTCAAAAGACTAAATGATAGAGGGAAAATTTTTATTGAGTACATGCCAATTGAAAAAGCATGGAAACCAATAATTGGAAAAAACTTTATGGTCATTAATTGTTTGTGGGTTTCAGGAAAGTTCAAAGGGAAGGGTATCTCAACAGAATTATTAAATGAATGTATAAATGATGCAAAAAAGAGAAAGATGGATGGAATTGTGGTTGTTAGTAGCACAAAAGTAAAACCGTTCTTGACGGATAAAAGGTTTTATCTACATAAAGGATTTGAAGTTATTGATTCTGCCCCACCTTACTTTGAACTTCTAGCATTAAAGTTTAATAAAAACGCTCAGAATCCCGAATTTACGAAAAACGCAAAACAAGGAAATTGTGATGATAAAGAGGGGTTTACTTTTATTTACTCAAATCAGTGTCCATTCATGGAAGAATATGTGGAGTTGTTATCAAACATTTGTAGAAGTAGGAAGATTCCTTGTAATGTTAATCACCTAAAAGATTATAAGGAAGCACAATTAAAGGGAAGCCCTTTTGGAACATTGGGGATTTATTACAATGGAGAATTCAAAACACATGAATTAATGTCCGAAAAAACTTTTGAAAAGTTTATTAAAGAAGTAGTCTAGTTTGGATAGCAATTATGAAAAACATGAAAAAGATGGATCTTTGGACTTTAAGATTCACTTTGTTTACCCTGTGTTAATCCCCACAAAATTTTCAACAGGTCTTGTTTTTTATGCAAATAAAGCATATACTGCAAAATGTATCATTAAGTTTACGATAAAAAAAGATGAGAGATTTTAATAGAAGTGGTGGCCGTGGTCGTTTTAGTGGCGGAAATAGATCCGGAGGTGATCGATTTTCTAGGGGAGGTGGCCGAAGAAGTTCCGGTCCTGTAACCATGCATTCCGCTATTTGTGCAGAGTGTGGAAAGGAATGTAAGGTTCCTTTTAATCCATCAGGTGACAAGCCTGTATATTGTAGCGAATGTTTTTCCAACAAAAGACCTGATTCCGACAGAGGCAGTTTTAGAAGTTCCTTCGGTGGCAGAGATCGTCGTTTCGATGATAGATCAGGTGGTGACGGTGGACGTAGGGATTGGTCAAGAGGTAGTTCAGGCGGGAATAGGCCACAATCCGGTGAAACAAGTGGTCAGCTTAACTCAATAAGTGAAAAACTCGACAAGATATTAAAACTGTTATCGGCAAATGTTTCAAAGAAACCCTCGAATAAAAGTGTTGATGAAGCTATTAAAGATTCATCAAAAGAGATTTCCTCCGAAACAATTATTATAAAACGCAAACCGGCCAAGAAAACCGAGAAAAAGACAAAGTCAACGTCGGCTAAAAAGGTTACAAAAAAGACCTCGACCAAAAAGTAATCAAGGAAAAATACAATATTAACGTTGCTTGCTGCAAAACCAAGATTTCAATTGCGACCTAGTTTCGATTAGCGCTTTTAGGATATATTTTCTAGTACCTTCTGAATTGCAATCTTTAATAATGCCTGAACGGCTTCCGAGTTGAGTGAATAAATAATTGCAAATGATCCAATAAATATATTTACGGCAAGCCATTTTGTAAATACCCCGCGTGTGCGGGTAAACAAAATCACTGAAAGAATTGCCATAACCGTTGGTCCGATTACCGTTAAGGTTCCCAGGGGTATCTCGTATCCTGCAATATATTGACTTTCCTGTCCCAAAAGTTTGGCAAGATCAACGTCAATCTTAAAAATAATAAGTACTAGTTCAAGAATAAGAACAATCAAGATAATAATCGACGATGTTTTGGTTGATTCACCCTCGGTTCTATACACTTCATAGACAATTGTTGGCAGTAGCAAGAAAATTACGGGTAGCGGACTTTTAAGAATGACGCTTAATATTATGCCGATTACCGCCAGTACGCTTAGGATTGTGCAAATTGTCGGTGCGTGTTTTGTTGGTTTTGCCACAAGTAGTAAAAACAAATTAGACTGTACCTAATAATAGGTGGGGATTACGGTTGTGTCAATTAGTGCTGTAGGTTAAACTCCCTTTTTTTGTGTTAACCGATAGAGCTCCTGAATCTTAAAAAGATTGTACTGAAAGGGTTTATACACATAATCCTTTGTACGCATGTAAACTTCCAGGTAGCCGCCAAATCCTTTTTTAAAGTTGCTGTAACCAAAACCGGGGTGTCCTGGGTGATAATCGGAGTCTTTTACAACACCCCAAAAATTATAGCGAGAAAGCCCAACGCTTCGAGCGTGTTTTATTGCCTCCCATTGTAAAAGGTAAGGGGCCTGAAGTGATCCGTTTTCTTCTGATGAAGCGGCGTGCAGGTATGAACCCTCGTTTCCGTAAAAGACGATAAGGGCTGTTGCTATGGTTTTACCCTTGTATTCAGCAACAATCACCTTTTGCATACCTGCCTTGTTTAGAATATTAAACTGGTTCCTAAAATATTCAGATGGAAGTGCATGGAAGTTTTTTCGCTTGGACATTTGATTGATCATGTTTATGAACGTATCAAGATCTTCAAGTTTGTCGGATACTCTTACGGTTACGCCCAGCTTTTGAGCACGTCTAATGTAATACCTGGTATTTTTACGCATTCCAGAAAAAAGCTCATCGTCCGACTTGCCATTAATATCGAGCATCCATGACCTTTCTACCTGTATAAAGTTTACTGCATCTACAAAGCCGGTTGACCTAATGGTTGATGTGATCTCGGTGCTTGATTCTTTAATGGCAGGGTCGATCCTTAGTGAAAAGTAACCCTTGGTTTTAAAGAAATCTACCAAAGTGGTGATAACATCGGTTCTTGTTTTCTCGTTTTCCCATTCTAATATTGGGCCACGGGGGCAATAAATATAGTTTCCAAATCTGGACTTAATTTCCAATCCAAGACAGACAGCAACAAGTTTACTGTTATCGTAAAATCCAAGTCTAAAGACTTTTGTACCCATTAGTTCGTTGAAATCACCCCACTCCCACGTTTGCAAAAAATAGTTGTATGAACAATTCCGCAAGAACTCGTCCCAGGTAGAGCGGTCTTTAATTTCTGAAACTATCATTATTGTTTAAAAGTCTAACAATTGATTCCGCATATTCTACCATAATACCTTTTCCGGTAGGCAGGTTTAGAATTCGTTTTGTTATGGATTCGGCAACAGGACAGGTTCCGTTTACATATTTCATTGCGTTTAGGTTAACTTTTGATGGATAAACAACCTTGCTGTACCAGTCCTTTATGGGAACACGATTCTTAACAAGAAGCGATTCAATGCGATCTTTTTCTTGGGAACTTTCCATGATAATTGGGAATTTAACAAATGCATGGTTTTTGAGCCGCAGTGTTTGTATTTTGTTATTCGAAATTTTATTCTCATAAATGTTGGAAATCAGGGTTCGGTGGTCAAGGTTGTCGGTAAGCTGATCAAGCTCCTTGACTACCACCATTGATAGAGCATTTGATAATTTTCTTGGGTATTTGTGTGGCTTTTTCCCCTTAAGTTCATCATTATTAAACCCCATATTGATAATTCCTAAGGATCTTAACAGCTTTGCCAACTTGGATCCTAGTGTGCCAAGCTTTCTAATCAATACCCAAATTAATGGATTTATTAGCCAAAGAAATGTATCAAGATAGCTAACCTCATTTAGGGTTTGATATCCGTTGTTTATCGAAGGATTGTAAGTTTTGTTTACGACTAAGGCGCCGCCGACCCTTGTTGAAAGAATTTTTTCAATTCCAAAGCTTAACATAGCTGCATCTCCAAAGCTTCCTAGCAGTTTACCGTTTTTTT
Source organism: Candidatus Dojkabacteria bacterium (assembly GCA_016927995.1). Classification (NCBI taxonomy): domain Bacteria; species Candidatus Dojkabacteria bacterium. The sequence goes on along the minus strand of JAFGLO010000001.1, from coordinate 50,777 downwards.
TGATACCTAACGCATGTGCACAATCCTCAATGACCTTTATGTTGTTTGCCTTTGCAATTTCAAGAATTGAGTCCATATCGGCCATATTCCCAAAGCTGTGCTGGGCAATAATAACTTTAGTATCGGGATTTATCTTTTTACGAAGATCTGCTGGATCCATATTTAGCGTATTGGGATCTATGTCAATATATAAAGGGTTTAATCCGAGCCAAAGAATAGGGTTGATTACCGCGTTACAGGTAAATCCTGTTACGGCAACATTTGAGCCCTTTGGAAGGTTTAGCGATTTAAGGTATTCATATAGTGCAGTCCGCCCGTTTTCATATATAAAAATCTCTTTAGCGGAACTATATAAGGTGGCAAGCCTTTCCTTAAGAATTTTCGTGTATTTTGATCCTTTGTATTTCCAGAAGGAAATTGTTGTTTTAAGATATTCGTGGGCTGTCATTCTCTTTGTGCAAAGTAAAACCTTTACGTGAACCGTAAAACTCCCAGGAGAAGCCGAGATATACCGTACTCGGCTTAAGCAGTTTGACGTTAGTCAAACGAATAAGGATCAAGTGAAGGGTATATCCCACTCCTGGAGTCAGTATTAAAGAACTAAACAATACTACCAGGAGTGGGAATCGAACCCACGACCCCGGGCTTATGAGTCCCGTGCTCTAACCAACTGAGCTATCCTGGCCAAACATTATAATTATACACAACTACTCTTAAAATTTCACTCTAGTTGAGATCACCATAAATCAGAACATGAGTAACAGTGCCATCGAGCTTAGTGTTTACACTAGAATGACCTGCTTCTTCGGTATAAATATCTATAGCATCCAAAAACTCATGAGCTTCTGAAACGGAATCCCATACAGATTTCCAGTATATACTGTATTCGTGGGTTTCATCTTTTAAATAGAATGCAGTTGCGTTACCGTCCCAACCTGCAGCTGCTTCTTTGGCAATTTCGTCATCCATGAAGTCTTGAAGAATTAACATTGTATCGAGTTCGCCGATTGAGTATTTCGTGTAAACCTGCCTAAATCCTGTACCGAGTGTTGTTTCCATTATTGAAAGCTCTGAGGCTGTAATTGTAACGGGGGTTGGATCATCACGATCGGCTCCTAGATATTTTTCAGGATGTAAAATTTGTTCAGTTGAACTTGGAATATTACTAAATGCCGCATTTATTAATGAGAAATCATAAGTTTCCTGATAAAGCCAAAGTGTGAAAAGCATTCCGCTATTATATTGGAACCCTATAGATTCTTCGATTATTCTTGGTATTTTAATGTCAATATCAGAAGATCCGATGTCGGATAGATATTCTTCATAGGCCTTGATGCCAAGAGACTGAAGGTAAAAAAACATTGTTAAGGTTGCATCACCTTCTACAAGCGCTAAATACGCTTGGTAAATATCTTCATTTCCTTCAACCATTGGGTCGATAGTTGCTTCTATCGCGTCAAAATTAAACGCCTTGTCTTGTAAAAAATGTGTGAATTCATGGGAGATTGTAACTTTGTTGTCCAATGTTAACTTGGGAATATCTGACACAATATAAAACTTACTTTCGGTTTGGTCATAAAATCCCAAAACCTCTTGCGTGTAATACTCTTTTAGAACTTCGGTTAGATTCATCTCGTATGGAATTACTCGAAAGGCTTTCCACAAAAGGTCATCGTCACCAAGACCTGCATCTTCCTCCATTGAGGGATCTTCCGACTCCATTTTGGCTCTTAACTCGGACTCTGATATAAATTGAAACAAAACATCACTCTCATTATATGGAAGTTCTCGTAGTTTACTAGTTTGTTCGGCAACTTCCATAAATCCGGCACGTAATTCTTCGGGCGTTGTTGGAACTGCGATAATGTTATTGGGATCGGTTTTCTTTTCCGACTTAAGAGCAAGCTCTGCGTATTCGGATGACCTATACGTTCTTATTAATTCGTAGCTAATGTAACCGATTTCTCCGCATACGCCCAAAAGCAGAACAAGAATAATTCCAAGTATGCTGAATATAAGGTTTTTTTTATTTTCCATGAGTGTGTGTTAAATTTATTGGAATTTTTTAAGGAAGAAGTAAAGTGGTGTCATATTTTTCTTTATAAATATCTTCAGTCTTAAAATACTTGCATTATACCAGACCATAAGCTTTGTTAAGAAATGGTAGGGTAACCACTTTGCAAGCCATATCTTGTCCAAGATCTTTTCCATAAAGGGTTTTAAAAATCCGGGAAGCTTAAATGCAAACTGATAAAGCCTAACAAAAAACTTTGCATAGAGTGCCGCAAATTTTATTTGATTGTAATTGAAATCAGGCATTATTATATTTACGTCAGGATCAAGTGGCTTACTAGGATCAAAAAAGCCTGCTTCCACTGCCATTCTCTCAAGATCAGTTCCGCCATAAGGTGAATATATGGCAAAAAACATTGTATCTGATCCTAACCTTGCGTTAAGTTTGACAGTAGCAAGTGCAGTTTTCATGTTTTCATATGGAGCACCTATAATGTTGTATGCATATGTCTTTATGCCGTGTTTGTGACAGAGATCAAAGGCTTTCTGCATATCTTTTTCTTCTAACATTCTCTTAAATATTGAGTTTCTAATATATTCATCACCGGATTCAACTCCAAAATAAATACCCGCACATCCCATTTCTTTAAGAATTTTTGCTTTGTCTTCGTTAAAGAGATTTGCCCTATAGTTGCACTCGAAGGGTAGGTTAATCTCTTTGATATATAAGTCTTTAAGTTTTCTTGACCATTCCGTATAGACGGGCCAAATGTCATCGGTGAAGCGTATTCGTTTAGCTCCGGGATAAGTCTTAATAAGTTTTTTCATGTAGGCGATTCCGTTTTCCGGGGATCTGAATCGTACGTATTTTTCTTTGTTGGGATAAAGTTTTCGAGCGATGTTGTTCCAACAGTAGGTACAGTTATAAGGACAACCACGGGTCATTCCGGCAAGTGCCACTTTTAGTTTTGCTCCAATAAGCTTTTCGAAATCAAATATGTCGAATTTGGGAAGAGGTAACGTGTCAAGGTCCTCTACCAGAGGACCAACCGGATTTTTTATAATTTTAGTTTTTCCTTTGGTGGAGGTTGTTTTTACCCACGTACTGGGAGTATCGGAAAATGATTTTCCGGCAGCAACTTTATTCAGGAAATATGCCATCGAGACTTCTGATTCACCAATGAATATTATAGAAACCTCCGGCCAGGAAATAGCTTGTTCCGGCTCCATTGTGGGGAAATAAGCGCCCAGTGTAATTATTATTTTGGGATTTACTTCTTTTACCCATTTCACAAGGCGTTTTGAATATTCAGAGGCCCCAACACGTAGCGAAAATCCGACGACATCCGGTTTACGATTTTTGATTTCAGCCTTAAATTTTTCTTCTGTGGTTGGTTCCATAAGATGAATAAGATCGGCTTCCCAATTAGCTTCTTCTGCAATCGAACCAAGTTGGGCCAACCCTTCATGGTACCATCCACCCTTTTCAACAAGCCAACCTGTTGTAGTTTCCCTATATTCAAAATCCGGATATACAAATGTAATCTTCATGCAGATTTTTTTAGATTGAATTTATGTGATTTGATTATATCGTGTAGGGATTGGTTTGTAACCTGGTAATAAAGTTTTTTATACAGACTTGAAACTTGTCCTTGGTTATATATTTGGATGATAATAGTAATATTTAAATCCTGGTTTTTTAATACGGGCGATTGTGGTCGGATAGTCTTTTCTGTCTTCATCGGCAATTCTTTGTACAAGTCCGACAAGTGGTTTATATTTACCCTCAATCCACCAGCCGGTAATTATTGTTTTGTAGTGGGTGCTTATAAGTGAGATGTTTCCGGTGGTATGTCCGGGAGCATGAACTGCTCTAAATTCAGTATTTCCAATTTGTTCATTATCCTGTACAAATCCGCCAAAACGCCAGATTGGATAACCGGATTTTTTAAACATTTTATCTATATTCGTATTTATTACTTTTGCTAGACGTTTGGGTTCGTATTCTTTCTCATGAAGGTAATAGTCCGAATTTTTTCAAGGCCAGATACTGAAGGTGTGGTGCTGCTTCTGCATGATCTACATGGTAGTGTGAGAATAGAATCTGGGTAATTGGCTTTTGGGGGAATAAATGTTCTACCGCCTCAATTGTCCGTTCGGCGTTATAAGTCTCTTTCTTTCTTATGGAAAAGACTTTATATCGTGGACCTGGATCAAACACAATTATGCCATCTTCGGAATCAAGTAAGTATGTCCACACGCCAAATTTGGGATATTTGGCTATTGGGTTATCGAACTTGTTAAGAATCCGTGCAAGTTTTATTCTGTTGTCCTCTATTAATATTTCCGGATCCATGATCAATTATTATATCACGATCAATTAGGTAGGGGTGGTTACAAACCTGCTTCTAAGGGATATAATGAAATATGGGTTAATTTAATTGCCTCACTTTATGGATAGCAAGGTAATTGTGCTTAAGCTTGGAGGATCGGTAATTTCACCGGCTTCGGACAGGGCAATTAATCATAGGTTTATTCGTGAACTTAAAAAAGAAATTCTTCTTCCAATGATCAATATCGGTTATAAATTTGCTATAACCGTTGGCGGCGGTTACCTTGCAAGACAATACGGTAACGAGCTTTTAGACCTTGGAGCTGATGATATTCATCGACATAGAGTAGGTATTGTGGCAACGCTAATGAATGCTACAGTTGTTCAGGCATTTCTTTCGGATATTTGTAGTGAACATATTGTGGCACTCGATGATTACCTGCAACTTTTTAAGTTTGTTAACAAGAAGTATTCCTTCGAAGAAAAACCTATATTTTTAGCATGTGGAGGACATAGACATGAAAGCAGTACAGACATGAATGCGGTAATGCTTGCAATGCGACTTTCGGCAAGCAGGATAGTAAGTATAAAAAACGTTGATGGAGTTTACAACAAGAATCCTACCAAATATAAAGATGCAGAGCGAATAAGTCACTTAACCTGGGACAGTTACTCTAAAATTATTGATGGTGTAACACAGCATAAACCTGGCGCTAGTTGGCCAATTGATCCTATTGCAGCTAAAACTGCTCATGAAAATGGGCTTAGCTTTATTGTACTTGGACCGGACATTCGAAACCTTAAAAACATGTTTATGCAAGAGAGTTTTGTTGGAACAGTTGTAGATTAAGGGTGTTAGGTTGTCTTTTATGGGGTATTGCGGTATATAATTAACCATTAATTATAGCTGATACTATATGACCACTTTGATACCATCTCCATCTGTTTCAACCGAGGATTATGAAAGAAGTTATATTTCCAAGGTCAAGTCAGAAAAGGATTCTACTTCTGCAAAAGATTTTAAATTAGCTGGGTCGTTGAAGCGATATTGGGGACTTAAACTTATTGGTGATCCAGTAGATCCCGATGGAGGGCTTATTAATGACACATCAATAGTAACAGCTGAAGATGAAGAAAGTGGCGTGATTAAACAGTATGTGGTTCAATTTGTAAATGAGAAAGTATTTAATCCCAAGGCTTTACTATGTAATGCCCACAATGTTAGAGCTCATATTTTTAATAAACGATTAACTTCTGGCCTAGATAAAATGAAAGCCAGAGAGGGACTAGTATGGCAAAGGTTAACAAATAAAGGCAACGTAGTTGTTTTAACAAATTGGCTAGACAAGAATGGTAAAATAAGGAAATCGTGTTTACGTGTAAATGAGTATATTCCCGGTATCTGTACAAAGAGTTTTAGTGATTCCTCTCAGTGTTATGTTGCCGGAAAATTGCTTGCAAAGTTTTGGGAGGAGGCAAGTGGGGTGGAAGAATACTTAATGGATCCTTTACCTGGTTACTATGATTTCGATAAGTATTATAACGATTTGCAGATTATCCTGAAAAACAAAAGAAATAAAGGAGATTCATCTATAGAAGATTTTATTACGAACAACTTCGATAGAGAGAATTTACGCTGGAAGTTGGTTAAGAATAGTACATCTGGGGTTTGGCATGGAGATGCAAAAGCAGCAAATTATGTTTGCAATGATAATAAAATCCCAATTGCAATTATAGATATGGATACGGTTTGGAAAGGACCTAGAGCATTGGATGTTGGTGCTGCACTAAGAACGGCTGTTGAGGGATGTTCCGAGGAATCTGCAATTAGCAATATAAATGTCAATATCAAAAACTACAGAGCATTGCTTGAAGGGATTAGGGATACTAATCCCACTGAGTTTAGTTTGGAAAATGCAAATCAATTTTATGCCGGATTTGTAAATCAGATATTTCAGCATGTAATAAGGTTCTACACCTCGAACTTTAAACTCTATTTTAGTGGTGATCAGGGGTTTGCTTTACGTGCCTCCGGAAATCAAATGGAATACATGAAGCAAGTTCTGGCAGGAGAAAAAGAGTTCTTAGATATTAATAAAGATATTGTTTGAGTTGCAAGTCATTAGCGGTGGACGAGGCTCGAACTCGCGACCTCCTGCTTGGGAAGCAGATATTCTACCAACTGAACTACCACCGCATATTATAATTTTATCACATTGGTTTGATGTATATACAATTCATGCATATTTCGTAGGGACAGGTTTAAACCCGTCCCTACGAATCCATACGATTAAATATATGATACAATTAGTGAGTACAATTTGATATACTGCTCACATGGTAAATATTCCTTTTTTTGACAAACTATTTAAGAAAGAGCAGCCACGAAATCTAACGTTGGGTGACCTTTACATTGCCGTCGACATAGGTACTGAGGTTTTAAAAGGTCTTTTGTGTAAAGTAACCGAATCTGGCGTAGAAATTATTAAATCCTCGAGGGTTTGGCAACAGCATCATGCTATGCGCAGTGGAATTATCCAAAATATTGAAACGGTAACTGATAATCTTCAGCTTGTATATAACGATTTGGTTTCCGATCTTGTAAAAGCCGGTGCTACGGTTGAACAGCTTCCAAGGTATATAATCTTGGGAATTGCCGGTGAAATGGTTAGTGGCGAGCCGGTAATGGTTACCTATGATCGGGAAAACAATGCAACCCTAGAGATTACCGAGGACGAAGAAGAGTCAATAATAAGTAATGTTCGTGAGAATGTCATTCTTAGCGGAATTGATGATCTTTCCAGGCGGCTTAATGTAAGCAGGGAAGATGTTGTTCCGCTTCACGTAGATCTTACTGCAGTAGAAATTGGAGCAGTACGTGTTTCCAGAATGGCGGGTCTCCGGGGTAAACTTATGAAGCTTTATTTTAATGCTGTTTTTGCGCCGTATACTTTTGTAGAAGCAATAATATCCGTCATAAAACGTTTGAACCTGGAGGTTATCTCAATAGTTGCGCAACCTTTTTCAATTGCAAAGGCCTTTAAGGGTGCAGATAGCATTGAATTTGACGGGATCTTTATTGATGTAGGTGGAGGAACGTCAGACATAGCCGTAGTCCAGAAAGGTACATTAGTTAATAGTTATATGTTTGCTTTTGGCGGTCGAATCTTTACCGAAAGTATAGCCAAGTCAATGAATCTTGAATATCGTTTTGCGGAAAAGCGAAAGATAAAATATTCCGAAGGCTCACTAGAAAAAACAATAGCTAAAGAGGTTAAGGCCATTGTGGCAGAAGATGCTTCACTTTGGGCAGATGGAGTTCGTATCGCGCTTTCACAATTTACCGATATCGAACAGATGCCATCTGATATTTATCTGTGTGGCGGCGGGAGCTTGCTACCCGATATCAAAGAGATAATTCTTACCTATCCATGGAAGAAATATATACCATTTATTAAACATCCTAAAGCAGTTATAATTACGCCCGTTGCGCTTAGTGACTGCATAGACAAAACCGAGAAATTAAAATCGGCAATAGATGTTACGCCGGTTGCAATCGCAAGATACGCTTGGGATATCTATAAGAACCCGCAAAATCATTTGAGTATGAAAATGTAGATGACCGTTGATAAGATACTTGTCGAGAAAAAAGATCTTTTGACTTCAGTTGTCAAAAAGATTGCTTCGAGTAAATCCGACAAGCTGCTTTTGGTATTCGAGGAGGGATCAGATATCAGTTCAAGCCTGGTTAGTATCGATCTTTTGCGAGAAAAGGCCGTTGAATCAGGAAAAAGACTTGTTATCTTAACAAAAGACGTTGCAACATTTCCTCTATGCGAAAAACTTGGCATTACCTGCGTAAAGGACGAAACATTGTTAAGCAGTAAATCGTGGAATGAACCTATGCCTTCTAGTGAAACGAAGAAATTAGAGGTAAGTTCAACTGCCGACAAAGCTTCCCAACCCGTTAACATTTTAGCTGATTCTAAAATTCCTTCATTAGTTGGTTCAGCGGTATCAGCTACATCTACACCGGAAATTCGTAAGGAAGGTACATTCTCGTTTGCTGTCGGATCAGATATTAACACATTACAAGATGATGTCACTAATGTTTCCACACCGTCTGCTGCTACATCGGTAGGTAAACCGGACCTAAAGAAGAACAAAATAATAGGTATAGATTTTTCAAAACTTCATGGTGCGGTAATAGCAACAGGTACAAAGGATGGTCAAGAGGTTTTTGTAAAAAGGGGAGGTATACGCGAACGGTTTGAGAAACTTAGCGGAACCTTTGATTTTAAAAAACTTCTGGAGAATAAGCTTTTAGTAATCGGTATCGCAATCGGTGTTTTGGTAGGGGTACTTTGGTTCTTGTATTACTATTTTTTATTACCCAAGGTTGTAATTACACTTTATCCCCAAAATGTTGACGTTAGTTTTACCGGCGAAATAATAGCAAGGGATGATACTAACGGAATCGTGATTAATCATGCCGATAAAACATACATACTTTCAAGTAAAACCGAAAGTTATTTAGACGAAAAAGCTTTAAAAACTTCGGATAGCGCTAGTACAACAGCCCGTTCGGAGGTTGGGGATTATGCAAATGGCGTGGTAACGCTATATAACTCAAGTGAAGATAATGTAACGGTTCCTGCAGGTACAACAATTACTTCAGGAGCCTTGCAATACGGAACTGTTGATTCTGTAACGGTTCCAAGACAAACGACAACTATTGAAGGAACCACCAAGGGCTCCGCCACGGTAAATATTAGGGCGGTTGCACTTGGGGAAGGTTATAATCTTCCCTCTGGATCCAGATTTGTCATTCAGGGATTTTCAGAGCTTGAAGGACAGACTGTTTCAGGAATTTCAGGTGGAAGTAAACGTGAAGTAACTACGGTTGGTGAAAATGATGTAACCACATTAGGTGTAGAGTTGGAGAATGACCTAAAATCCCAATTAAAAACAAAATTTATAGACCTACACAAAAATGACGGATGGGTACTGGTAGAAGACTCAATTGTCTTTGAACCGGCGCCGGGTGAAGGGGTGGAAAGGTTTTCAACCGATATTCCAATCGGATCGGAAGGCTCAATTGTAAATGTAACGGTTAGCATGGGTGGTACAGCTGTTTACTACAACGACGACGAACTAGATTCAATGATTCAAAGTGTTTTGCGTAACGACTATGAACAAAAGGTTATTTCAGGTGAAGCAAATGATGCATTTCAAATGAATTTGTCATCGGAATATTATTTTGAAGTCTCTGTAAAAGAGGTTAGTGGGGGAGATATAATTCTTTCACTTGAGGCTCACGGCATAATGGTTACCACACTTGATAAAGAAAAAATTGCCCAGGAGCTTAAGGGACTTTCGTTTTCTCAAGGAATTGCATACCTTGATAAGTTGCCCCATATGTCAAGAACTGCCGAAGTAAAATATATTCCCGAAAATTACCTTGAAAGAATAAAGCATTTTCCATTCAATGTTAAGCGCATAATCTTTGAGATAAAGCAGTAAGTAACTGATAGTATTGCATCGACTATCTATATAGGATATACTTAAAAACCAAACTGCCTGTAGTTATAATTTATTGCAACCCTTTATGAATAACTCTCAGGTAGATCAGCTATTTTCATATTTTAACGAACTAGGCAAAGGAAAAAAGATTCTTTTAGTTTTGCGGAATGACGTAGATTACGATACCATTTCAGGTATGATTGCCTTTAAAAGTATTGTGGAGGAGGCTTACCAGAATACGGTTGATATTGTTTTTAACAAGGAGGTATCCGCAAAATATAAAAAGCTTCTAGAGCGATATGGTATCACCTACACTACAAAGCTTGCAAAGACAAAGTATATAATAAAAATTAACTATGCCGATGAGTCGGGTGCCGAAATTGACAGAATTAAGTGGGATGATGACGGTGAGGACCTTTTCCTTTACATAACACCACTTAAAGGTAAATTCGATTTTAGTCGTGTCTCGTTTAACAAAGCAGGTGCCGATTATGATAGTGTTGTTGTTTTCGGTTGTCGAAATCTTTCATGGCTTGACCCGATCTATTCTCAGTCGGAGTACTTGTTTCAGGATGCCTCGGTTGTAAACTTTAATAATCTTTCGGGAAATCAGATATTTGGAAACCTTAAGGTGGGTGAAGAAGGTGTTCCAATTAGTGTTGTTGTTTATTATTTTGCTAAACGATTAAATGTGTTTTCAAGTAAGGATACCGAGAAGGTCAAAAATATAGTGGCAAGCTTAACCGAAGGTGTTTTATCAAGTATTCAAATAATGCAGATTGGTGAAGTTCCCGATGGTGCTGCCGGTGTTATTTCTGAACTTTCTTCTGTTGGGGGTAATATTAAACAGGCATTTTCCGATATTTACATGTTTTATCAAAAGGGAGCTGTTGAATTGCAACGGATAATCATGAAAAATATGAAAAATGATGAAAAGTCAGGAGTTTACTGGAGTGTTGTTAATAAGTCGGAGATTAAGAATGCCATAGGTTTTGTTTCAGATGTTGATATGGGTGGGAAAACAATTTTCAATATTGCCGCAAACCATAAAATCGCCTTTGTACTATATGAATATGAAAAAGAAGTTAAAGGAGTTTTAGAAGTTAACGATAGAAACTTAAATGCCAAAGAGATTGTTGGTAACTATACAATGGGGGGTGACAAATATAGGACAGTGTTTGTTGCAAAGGACAGGTTGGTTTCGACCGTAGAGAAGGAACTTCTTTCTAATATCAAATCAATATTAGGGGTTGAAATTTCGGCAACAGAGAAGTATAATAGCAGTCAACCTGAAATGAAGTCAGAGAAGGTTGAGTCAGATTCTTCCTCAAAAGATGAAGAAAAGCCTAAACAGGAAGCGGATCATAATAATGAACCCAAGGGGAAATCCGGGGAATCAAAGAATTCCGGTGGGCTCATAACACCGCCTCCACTGGTAAGCGGAACATCCGCCAAAGACTCCAAGTAGACTTTACATCAGGGTATTCTATGTGATAAGCTGGAATATAATTAGTTAATTAGTTTTTGTAAGGAAATGGCATTAACATCGGTTGAAAAGGACGGAATAATCTCGGATTTTTCACAGAATCAAAAAGATACCGGATCTCCGGAAGTTCAGATTGCTATATTTACTGAAAGAGTCAAGCGACTTACTGAACACTTATTAAAGAATAAGAAAGATAAGCATTCCCGAAGGGGACTTCTTAAGCTCGTAGGAAAGCGAAGAAGAATGCTTAAGTATCTAAAACGCCTTGATGAAAAGCGCTACGATGCCATTGTAAAAAAACTTTCTTTAAAGTAAACTTCTTTCTATAAACACCTTTTGTTACACAAACCTTAATGTTGATTATCAACTGTTTTCAGTTGTTTATATTATTTTTAATTTTGTTTTATGGAAAAAACAATAGATTTAGCTGGGGCAAAGCTGACCTTTAAGATAGGTAAAGTTGCCGAATATGCAAGTGCAAGTGTTATAGGTCAAATGGGCGATACCACTGTGCTTGTTTCAGTAATAAGAGGACCGGAAAATTTGGAATCTCCATTTTTCCCACTCACAATTGAATATCTTGAAAAATTTTATGCAAGTGGAATGATTTCCGGATCAAGATATGTAAAAAGAGAAAGGTTTCCTTCAACTGAAGCGATTTTAAATGCACGTATGATAGACAGATCAATTCGACCATTATTTCCTGCCGGATTCACAAAATCCGAGGTTCAGGTTATGGTAAATGTTCTTTCATATGATGAAAAATATGATCCGTTAATTGTTGCAATAAACACAACCTCTCTTGCACTAATGATTTCCGACATCCCGTTTGACGGACCTATTGCCGGATTTAGAGTTATGCGAGAAGAGGGTAATTTAAAAATTACCTTTAAGAACAATCCAATTGATGGAACAGTAGAAGATCCTGACCATGTAAACATTGTTGCCAGTTCCGACGGTGAGGGTATTGTAATGGTTGATGCCGATGCATACGAAGTCAAAAACGATGTTGTGACTGAAGCTTTACAAATGATCGCCAAAGAAAGTGTAGAGTTTGTTAAGTTTCAAAGAGAACTTCAGAAAGAGATTGGCGAACCTAAATTTGAATTTACAGACCAAAGTGCGGTTACGGAATTGGTCGACCAGATTCAGAAGAATCATACAGATAAGCTTGTTGAAAATATGCGAATCAGAAATCAAAGAATTAGAAGGCCGGCCGAAGCTGCATTTATAGATGAACTTACCAAATCGTACGAAGGAAAGTATTCTAAAGATGCAATTACAACTGCCGTTGAAGTCGCATGTACAAACATCCTTAAGGATTTTGCATTAAATAAGCAGGAACGTGTAAGTGGCAGAAAATTTGACGAAATCCGCAGTCTTTCGGGAGAAGTTGGACTGATTCCAAGAGTACACGGGTCCGGTTTGTTTAATCGAGGCGGAACCCAAGTGCTTAGTATTGTAACCCTTGCTTCCAGTGATAGTTCCCAAATAATAGAGGGAATGGAAGGTGAGGAGAACAAGAGATATATGCATCATTACAATGCTTATCCGTTTTGTTATGGTGAGGCAGGTAGATTTAACTACATGCCGGGTAGAAGAGAGCTTGGACACGGGGCACTTGCCGAAAAGGCATTGCTTCCGGTACTTCCTTCCAGTGAAAAATTTCCTTACGCAATACGTGTTGTTTCAGAAGTTTTAATGTCGGCAGGCTCAACCTCAATGGCATCAACCTGCGGATCAACACTTGCGCTTATGGATGCAGGTGTTCCAATTAAAAAACATGTAGGTGGAATAACAGTTGGTTTAATTGCAGAAGATGATTTTTCAAAGTATCAGTTAATTCTCGATATTGAAGATAATGAAGATCATTACGCAAAGATGGACTTTAAGGTTACCGGAACAGTTGATGGTATAACGGCAATCCAGCTGGACAACAAAGCCAAAAGCATTCCGGTTAATGTTTTAGCAGAAGCTTTGGAAGTTGCGGAAACGGGCAGAATGCAAGTTATCGATTTACTCAAATCAACAATACCGGAACCCAGAAAAGAATTACCCAAGAGCGCTCCAAGATTTGAAGTTGTAAAGATAAATCCAGGTAAAATTGGTGAACTTATTGGACCCGGTGGTAAAAATATTAAGAAAATAACCGAGGAAACTGAAACAGATATAGATATTGACGAAGACGGTACCGTCAGGATTTTCGGACTTGATTCGGAAAAGGTCAAGCGGGCACAGGAATTGGTCGATGGACTGGTAGGGGAGTTAGAGTTAAACAAAATATATTCCGCAAAAGTTGTAAAAGTTGCCGAATTTGGAGTATTTATTGAACTTGATAATGGGGCGTCGGGACTTGTACACGTCTCGGAAATGTCTGATGGGTTCGTTAAGGATCCCGGAACTATTGCCAAACTGGGTGATAAGGTAGAAGCAAAGCTTATAAAAATCGACGAAACCGGCAGATACAGTTTCTCTATTAAACAAGCAATGGTTGGGAAAGCAGTGAAGTAATCCTCCGGAAGATACCTATGAGAGAAGTGGCAAGCTTTAACACAAAGGCAAAACAGATAAAGGGTTCTCTGAGAACATACTGGGCAACAGATTAGTATATTAATGAAACTTGTCCATTGTAATTATGCCGCCACCAATCAAATCGCCCTGCTTAGTATAAAAAACAGCAGACTGCCCCGGTGTTGGTGCTTTAATATTTGACTTGGCGGTTACAGTTGCAGTTTTTCCAGATATTTCGATTGTTGCGGGGGCATGAGCTGACTGATATCTGTGCTGCATAAGTGCTTCAAACTTTGACTGGTTAAGATAGTCGGGATGCAAAATGTTTATGTCTCTTATTGATATATTCGAGGTCAACAAATTCTGACTTAGTAGTTGGTTTGATACCCACAAGGTGTTTGAGTTATGATCCTTCTTAACAACAAAGTATGGTCCGGTTCCTCCAATCCCGATCCCCTTCCTTTGACCAATTGTATATTTCCACAGTCCGTCATGTTCTCCGACAACTTTATTATCTACGATATCACGGATGTCGCCAACTTTATTGGGAATAAATTGACCTAGAAATTGGTAAAGTTTATCGTTTGAAGTAAAGCAGAGGTCTGTGCTGCCATGGTAGGTAGAAGAGCTGATAGGCTGGCTGTAATCTAGAAGTCTGCCAAGTTCAATAACTTCATTTTTTGACATATCGGAAAGCGGAAAGATTGTTTTTTTAAGGATATCGTAAGGTATTCTATAAAGAAAGTATGCTTGATCGTGTGAATGATCTTTGTGTTTTCGTATAATTGCATGATTTTTATCTTTTTTAAGATTTACATAGTGACCGGTTGCAATTTCACCTTCTGTAAATTTTCGTAAACAACCGAATTTAATTGCCTTATTGCAAACTATGCAGGGGTTTGGGGTTTTACCTGTCTTATATCCGGTAACAAAGTCATCTATTACTTGTGTTCGGAATTCTTTTGTTACATCAATAATTTCTAATGGGATATCAAGCTTTTTGCAGAGATATTCTGTTTCCTTACTTTTATCAATTTTTATGGAAAGGTCTTTGTCGTCTATAACGAAGTGTAATGCCGTAATGCGGACTTTTGCCTTCAAAAGTAGGAATGCAGCAACAAAACTATCGATCCCTCCGGAAAGCAGAACAGTTATCACGTCTTACTTTTTCGCCGGTTTAGGTTTCTTTTCGGAAAAAAACTCGGTTACATCCTTTTGAACAGTTGCAACTTTCTTTTTCACCGATGGAATAATGTCTTTGTTAAATTTTGTTTTAATTTCCGTTATTTTCTTTTTAAACTTTGGAGCAACTTGAGTGTCGAACTTGGTTTTAAGTTCCTTTGTTTTTCTTTTTATGTCTTCGCGAGTTTCCTTTCCTGATTTTGGAGCAAGTAAAATTCCTGCCGTTACACCGGCTAGTGCACCCACTACAGCCCCGAATAGAAATAGCGCACCACTAATTGGACCCTGTCGCTTCATTTTTTTATAATAATAACTTATTTAGATTTATTAAATCGAGAGAAGAACCTTTCTACAAGAGAAAGGGGAGATCTAATGATATTATTTATTTGTTCAAGCGTCTCCAATATGCTTGATATTTTTACTTCTACTGCCGAAACAATCTTTTGCGCTGAGATTACAACGTTATTAGCTTCTTCCATGGTTTTGTTTAGTGTGGACATGGTTTTTGCAAGTTCTTTTGCACTTAGTGCAAGGTAAAGGATTAACGTTACTATACTTGCTGTTAAGACTGCGATAATAATCATCCAGTAGATGGCTGGTATTTCTGACATTTTTATTTTTGTAACTTTAGATATATTTCAGTATACATTAAAAGCATGCATGGAGTAAACAGGGCTTGGTGACAGATACTTCACCCAAAGATTTTTTAGTGTGCTATAATCAGGTTTGATAAAATAATCTTTCAATTATTCCAAAATGGCGAAAACACAATCCCCAAAGTCGGCCAAAACTGACGAAGTGTTCGAAGTTTCTGTGTCCGATGAAGCAATTCAACTTTTGACTCCGGCGGCAATTTTATTGGGATCAATAATAATTGGTGCAGCAATCGTATTTTCGGTGGGTCCAATTAACGATACACTTAAAAGTATTAAAGATTCCGGTGGATTAACTGTTAATAGCGACGTTAAGGGGGCAGAGACAACAACGGATAATACAAACAATGAAACGGTTACTTATCCTACAATTGAGTCGTCCTCGACAAATAAACCAATGGTAAACGAATCTGCAGCGGTTTGTTATGAAGACGGCAAACCGGTTGTACTTTTGTTTTCAACAAGTTCGTGTCCACATTGTACCTGGATAAAAGAAACCTTTGATAACTGGGCACGGGATAATTCGAACAAATATGCTGTCCATCACTATGAATATTCCTACGATAACCAAGGCAACGCAACAGTTATTGATACAATAAGTGGACAGACTGTCGAAATCCCCTCGGAATACGAGACACTGTACGTTAACTATAGTGGCGGATACGTTCCAACATTTATTTTTGGTTGTAAGTACTTTAGAATAGGTAACGGATTTGAAGTAGCTGACACCTCATTATATGATCAGGCTTATGCCGATGAAGTCGCCGAGTACAATTATATTTTAGGGTTGTTAGAATAACCGAGTAGTTAATTGTTACTTGTACAGTTGTTGTCTCTGCCCATAGCCCCTGCCCCTAGCCCTTAGGGTAAAATCAGCTAGTTGACAATGCCCGTTGATTTCACAGATTTTACCTAGTTTCTAGTAGTACTAAGTACAGCTGGCGGTACACACGGGGACATCTGATTTTACCCTAAGGGCTAGGGGCAGGGGCAACAACTTAGTTTACCAAGGAACTCTTTTTACTTTTTTACCACCCATCTAAACCAGGCAAGATTGACAATCCATAACAATATACTTGTAACAACAAGTGTTGAAGCTGTAAGCAGGTCAAACAGGTTAAACCCAATATTTTGTGATAGTTCTGTTGAATCCGTGTAGCTTGCCATTGTGGTTGTAGAATAGTCAGTTTTTGATTGTTTGCTACTTCCACAAATGTTATAAATATATTCCGGCTCTCCGGATACTTGAGATATTTCCCTGAATTCGGCTCGAATCTTCTTGAGTTCTTTGAATTTGTTAAAAAACAGGATTTTTTTACACATAACTTCATTGTTTATCGGTGTTGTGCCAAGTACGTAATACATAAAGCTTTCGGCAAAGTCTTCTTCGAGTTCTCTTGTTGCATATGATGATACAAAATCATTGGGATATATTGATAAATATTCTTTATACTCATCCCATGTTGAAAGAATTTCCGGTCTATCGGTGTAGTTATTAGCCCAAAATTCCGAATAAAATGCGTATGCATATGAATCCTCGGCCGCGCAACCAAGGGTTAAGTATTTTGTTGAACAATTGTTTCGTTCTGTTTCTTCCCACTGTTCTATCTGGTGATGGTTCCATGGTCTGGTATCAAGGTTTAGAAGCTGGGTTTCAGATAGGCTTAATACATGAGCACTCTCATGCACGAGTGTAGAAAGATAATTGTCTTCTGAGTTTTGTATAACATTATAAATAAAATCCAGTACATCTATGGACAGCTCAATCTGGGTTGGATTCTCGTCTATTATCATGGTTGTGGCAACAATTCCATATTGTCCGTCTGAAAAAAAGTGTAATGAACCGATCTCTGTCCAAATCTCCTGGGGAAGTACAGCCTTTAAATAGGTAAAAATGTCAACATAGAACTTTTCTTCTAGAAGTACCTTATTGTTTTCATGCTTACTCATTTCTGCAAAAAGAAGCTCTTCTTCGTGGAAATAGTAAATGTCTTTTCTAGAAATTTCCGTTTTTGATACTTCGTATTCACGAAAAGTAAGATATTCCCAAAATGAAAGATCGAGATTTTCCTCAATGTGTATGGGGTCAAGTTCGCTGTATTGGCTTCTTAGTGTTTCAACAGCTGTTATATATGCCTGCTGTCTCTCGCTTAGATTTTTGTTATGGGCATATGTTGGGGTTATCGGAAAAGAGAATGAAAATATTGTTGATAATGCAACGAATGTGACGGCTAAAATTTTTCTCATAGTCTATATATTACTATAGTAACGCAGGTAAAGTCACGAGTGAGTCGTGTTGATTAATGTGCCAGCTAAATTTTGACGTTCTTGTTATGGGTTATTCTGGGTTTTGGTTGTTTTGTTTTTCTTCCTTGTTTTAAAGTACCAAAAGCTAAAAAGCCCAGCAATTATGCTACCGAGGGTAAGGCAACCGCTTACCAAAAGACGTTTCTTTAACTTGGCATCGGTTCTAATAAGTTGCCAGATCTCCTGAATGTATTCCCATATCCACTCAAGTGGTCTTCCTCGCTCGTATTTGAGTACGTGACCGATATCTCGTGATACTATTATTTCCACATCTTTGTCTTTGTGAGCAAAGTTTGTTATTTGTTCAATTCCGTTTCCCATTTGAGCGATAAGGTCAAAGTATTCCTCTATGTTTTTTCGGTAAAAAATTCTTTCTCCGGATACAGTTGCAAGGAACTGAGTTATTGGATCTCTTCCGTTTGTGTCATCACTCCGTGCAGCTATGACCATATCATGACCTTCTTTAAATTTGTCTATCATTGCTTGAATATGCGATGTACATAACTTCGATAAGTCTGCATCACAAAATAACAGAACGTCTCCAGTTGCTCTATTTGACCCCGTAACAAGACCGGCACCCTTTCCTTTATTCTTCGGATGTTTTAAAAAAATGAAATTTCTAGGTTTTTTGTTTTTTATAAAAGATTTTATTTTTTTTAACGAGTTGTCTGTTGATTTATCATCCACAGCAATCACTTCGGATATATCTTGAATATTTGTTAAAACCGAGAGGACATGTTCTACTGTAGTAGAATTATTGTAAACAGGAACAATACAAGATATTTTCATTACATAAGTGTGATTAACTTATTAAAGGAATTCTAGCCGAAAAGTGGTACTTGTACAATAGCTAGTGTATACTTACCCACGGAATATAATTAAGAGAAATTTTGATGAGTAAATCACTAATTGCCGACTTGGTAGACTTTTTAAGATTACCTTCGCCTGAAAAAGCGGCAGAACCAATAACCTTGAAAATATGGCGGTTTGTTAGAGTATTTGCGCTTCAGTATGCACTAACAATAATCTTGGGTGTAATAGTAGTTTTGACCCTTTCATTATTTTCGTATAGTCTTGACGATCATGCCGTAGGTAAACTGTTTGATGAAACCTCGTTGCCTATGTTTATCTTTTTTAGTGTAGTTTTTGCACCGGTTTTTGAAGAGGCAAGCTTTAGGCTTTTTTTAAGATACTCTGCGTTGGGGCTTTCGATATCAGTCCCCTTTGTGATTTTATCGATTTTAAGCTTGGTAGGGTTTTATAACTTGCCCTTTGTCCCGGATTGGCTATTTTCGGTTGTATCGTTTAAAGGACTTTTGTCATTTTTGGGATTTTTAATTGCGGTAGCTGTAATAAGTTACTTGACTTTAACTAAGACTACATTGGGTAAAAGGTTGGAGAAATTTTATAGCAGATTTTATGGGGTTTTACTTTATAGTTCCATACTTTTGTTTGGACTTGTCCATCTAACAAATTTTGATAACCTATCGTCGGTTTGGTATCTTGCACCAATAATTATTTTGCCCCAATTGGTTGTTGGGATAGCCCTTTCGTATATAAGAGTAAGACAGGGATTTTTATGGGGAGTTTTGTTTCATTCGTTGCATAATTTGGTGAGTACCATTCCTGCCATTTTATATACTTTTCATACATTTCACTATCAACTTGTGGATGAGATGAAGCTGAGCAATGAAATATTACAGAACGCAACTGTAAGTACTACCGATCTGATAGTATCGGCTGTCACTTTGGGTTATGTAGGGATAGGGATATCACTTCTTGTAATTGTAAATATATTTACCGTGGCGGAGTATTTTATTCAATTTTTCAAGAATAAAAAGAAGTAAATATTGTAATCTGTCACTAACATTAATCCTGCGATTCATTAACTGATAATGAGATTTGACACCTGTTAATAATCGTTGTATACATTGATATGGTAATATCGGTTGTTAACATTGAGTGTAAGCAGTAGGTTGGTTTTCCGGGCGAACAGAAAGTATTCGTTAGTGATTTTTTACAGGATGAGAATGAAAAAGATCCAGGTTAACAACGGACATCCCAATAAGTGGTGGACCAAATTTATCCAATTCTCAAAAGAGCATGCTTTATATATACATATAGTTATTGTTGCGGTTTTCGTTTACTTGTTAACTAATATCCACTTTGTAGAGCAGATTAACAGTTTTTTGGGGGATTCATTACAGGTCAAAAATGAACCTGGTGACGAAATTGTGATAATTGGAATCGATGACAAATCACTTGAAATAATTAATCAGTGGCCGTTAGATAAAAGTTTGTATTCGACATTGGTACAGAAACTTTCACAATATTCACCCAAAGTAGTTGCTTTTGATCTATTAATGTTTAATGAAACGGCAGATGACTATCTTGTTAATGAGATCTTAACTTCGGTAGATTATGATTTGGTTTTTGCTTCGAGGATTTTCCAAGATACAATCGTGAATCCAACGATTTCGGGCGAAAATATTACATACGGTTATTCAAATATTCCAATAGATGCCGATGGGCGGGTTCGGAGAGGAACTATAGCGACCCAGGTCGGATCGGAGTGTAACGAAAGTTTGGCATATGCAGTGTTTCGCAAATATCAAGACGAGGTGGGGCAGGCAACTTGTTCAAATGGAATAACATTAAGTTCGGGTAAGAAACTCGACAATGTGTTTATGCCGATTTTTCCAAAAAATGAATTTAAGACGGTGAGTTTTGTAGACGTTCTTGAGGACAAATTTGATCAGAATACCTTCAAAGACAAAATAGTGCTTGTGGGAACTATGACAACAGGGGTAAATGCCTTTTTGGATGATCATGTTGTAAACGTAAATGGTAAGGGGTTTCCCGAGATTTATATTTTTGCTTCCTATATAAATGCGTTTTTAAGGGAATCATTTATTGTATATCCTTCATATCTGCTTTTTAGTCTTTCGCTTGTTGTAGTACTTCTTGTAGTCGCAAGGTTAACTGAAGGCCGAAACTTCTTTAAATCATTATGGCTCTGGATTACTTTTTTTCTGGGGTTTAACCTTTTAGGAATACTGTGCTCTTGTTATGGTTGCGGATGGTATTTTGTTCAGGGTTCATTATTAATATTTACAACATATGTTTACTTCACATTTTTTAATTCAGCCAAGGCTTACTTGGAAAACTCTTTCATTAGAAAGGCGTTTTCGTGCTATCTGAATATAGATCTCTTAAAAAAAATAATGAGAAGCAAACAAGAATTAAACCTTGGTGGTGAAGAACGTATAATGACTGTAATGTTTAATGATATACGTGAATTTTCCACCATATCCGAGGAGATAGCACCGGAAAGATTAGTAAGTCTGACAAATGACTATTTAGACACAATGAGTAAGATAATAATAAAAAATGACGGGACAATCGATAAATATATAGGGGATTGCATAATGGCAATATGGAATGCTCCGGTATTCGATGAAAAACATTGCCTAAAGGCGGTGGTGACAGCAATGCAAATGGTTGATACTTTAAAGCGATTCAATGATGAGAATAAGCACGGGGTAGAAATACGAATTGGCATTGGATTGCATACCGGGCCCATGGTTGTAGGAAACATTGGCAGTAAAGTCAGATTTGATTATACCGTAATCGGAGACAATGTTAATGTTGCTTCGAGGGTGGAAGGTTTAACAAAGAAATATAATGTTCCGATTTTAGTAACGGAAACGGTAAAGGATTGTGTTAGTCATGACGCAATCATATTTAGACAAATCGACGAAATACTTGTTAAAGGAAAGAATAGGTCAATTAAAATCTTTGAACCTATGTTTAACACAAGGCGAAACGTGATATTAAGACGGGCTTATGTAGAGGGTCTTAGGTTATATCAATCCGGAAAATTCAATGATGCAATTAAGGTTTTTAAGCTATTAAAGTATGATGGAGCAGCAAAAGCATTAATTGAACGAATAAGGAATAATCATTTTCCCGATGATTGGGATGGGGTATATAGGTGGGACACCAAATAACTTCTTACTTCTTACTTCTTACGTAGGGACGGGTTTAAACCGACCCCTACATCGACATGACGTTATCGCATAGGGTATAATTGATTCATGAATTTCCAACTTGTATCCGATTACAAGCCCTCAGGAGACCAGCCCGGTGCTATAAAAAAGCTACTCGATGGAATTAAGCAGGCCCATCGGGATCAAGTGCTGCTTGGAGTAACGGGAAGTGGTAAAACCTTCACAGTGGCCAATGTAATTGCAGAGGTTAATAAACCTACACTTGTGCTTTCGCACAATAAAACACTTGCCGCCCAACTGTACCAGGAATTTAAGGAATTTTTTCCTAACAATGCTGTGCAGTATTTTGTAAGTTATTATGATTATTATCAGCCGGAGGCATATATTCCACAAAGAGACCTATATATAGAAAAAGATGCAGATATCAACGAAGAGATCGATAAGTTAAGGCATGCTGCAACTGCGGCGCTTTTAACACGCAGTGATGTAATTGTGGTTGCTTCTGTTTCCTGTATATACAATATTGGATCGCCCGAAGAATATAAACGGGCAATGCAGTCATTTAACGTGGGAATGAAGTGTACGCAGCAGGAGGTGTCCGAGCATTTGGTTTCCCTTCTTTACGAGAGAAACGAATTCGATTTTCAACGGGGCACCTTTAGGGTAAGAGGTGGGAATATAGACGTGTGGCCTGCATATGCCGACATTGGTATCCGATTTGTTATAAACGGGAATACCCTGGTGGGTATTAAAATATTCGATCCATTAACGGGTAACGAGCTTTTAGATTTTGCGTCACGGTTGCCAATGCTTGGGGGATTCTTGAAAGATGGGTTAATTAATCAAATCGTTGTTTTTCCGGCCAAGCATCATGTATACGACTATTCGAAGATAATGGGTCCGATAAATCGAATCCAGGAAGATATGGAGAAGCGAGTCAAATATTTTCAAGACAGGGGAATGATTCTGGAAGCGAACAGAATTAAACAAAAGGTAACATACGATATCGAGATGATCAAAGAAGTCGGATATTGCAGTGGAATTGAGAATTACTCAATATATTTTGACGGAAGGACCTTAGGAGAACCGCCATATACACTTTTGGAATATTTTGGCGAAGATTTTCTTTTGATTGTTGACGAATCACATATTACACTTCCTCAAGTTAGAGGTATGTACAATGGCGACCAAGCTCGAAAGAAAGTTCTTATCGATTATGGATTTAGATTGCCAACAGCAATGGATAATCGCCCACTTAAGTTTGATGAATTTAGGGAGCGACAAGGTTACACGATTTATATGTCCGCAACTCCTGATCTGTATGAACTTCAACTTGCCGGGACAGACAATGTTGTCGAACAATTCATTAGACCAACCGGGCTTGTTGATCCGGAAGTAGTTATTCGACCGGCAAATGGGCAGGTAAAAGACTTATTAGCCGAAATTCAAACTGTAATTAGTCGTGGGAAACGCGTGCTTGTGACAACGCTCACTAAGCGTATGGCGGAAGAGCTTTCAAAGTATTTGGCCGATCTTAAAATTAAGGTTACGTATCTTCATTCCGATATTGATACACTCGAACGTTCCGATATTCTTAACGATCTTCGAAAAGGTGAATATGATGTCTTAGTTGGGATTAATCTACTTAGGGAAGGTCTGGATCTACCGGAAGTCTCGCTTGTTGCAGTTTTGGATGCCGACAAGGAAGGTTTCTTAAGATCAAAAACAAGTCTAATTCAAACAATGGGACGTGCTGCACGTAATGTTGACGGAAAAGTGATTATGTATGCTGATCAGATAACAAAAAGTATGAAAGCTGCAATTGGTGAGGTGGAGCGTAGACGTGAAATCCAACTCAAATACAACAAAGAGCACGGAATTATTCCGAAGGGAATTGAAAAGGACGTACGTGAAAGAATATTACCCAAGGTTGAAGAAAAGGGAACAAAAGTTGTTAAGCCTGTGGGTGCCGATATCGATGTAATGGTTGCTACGTACAAAGTTTCGTCAAGAAAGGATCGATCTAGTGTAAAAAAACAATTTCGTATGGAAATGAAGCGTGCAGCTGATGCTTTGGATTTTGAAAGGGCCATTGAAATTAGGGATTTGATAAAAAAGTTGGATAGTTGATTCGCTACGACATAACAATGGAAATATGTTGATCGGTCAGGTTTATAGTCAAACCGTATATACAAATAGTTGCCCGACTCTTGTTTCAATCTTGTTAAATTGACTTGGGGGAAGGCGCTCAAAGTGTTCACGAATCCCTCTGATCGAATTACCATGAGCACAGATTACTATATTTCTGCCAGTTTTTAGTGTCAAGTCCTCGATTTCGGCTGCAAATGGGAGGGTTCTTTTTCGGACGGTACTGAGGCTTTCGCCACCCATAACCGGAAAATGCAACGATCGGTGAAAAAGCTTAAAGAGCGGGTAGGCAAGTTTTGCAAATTTGTCCTTATTTTTGCCTTGCAACAGACCATAGCTACGCTCGGATATTCTTGGATCAAGACAGGTTATTACGTTGGGATGATATTTTAGTACTATCTTAAGGGTTTGTCGGGTTCGAATCATTGGAGAGCAAAAGGCGTAGTGTATTTTTTCGGATTTTAGACGATTTGCAAGCTTTTTTGCATCTTTTGCACCTTCTTCTGTTATTGGCACATCACGATGACCAGAAAAAATATGGTTTCTGTTATCAAGTGTTTCTGTATGTCTAAATACAAATATTTTGGCCATTCGCTAGTATACAATAATTATTCAATCCTTCGTAGGGACAGGTCTAGACCGACATGGGTATTGTGGAACACTTACCTGATGGTTGATTCACAAAATGGGTGTGCGGGTGTGTGCAAAGATCGACAAGATTGCATGTTGTAGATCTACTCCTTGCAAATCCATCATTGGATTTCCAATGTAACAAAGAGTCCTAACGAAGTCATAAGCCGTCCTGATGTTACTTTAACTCACTATACGTAAGCTCTAAAACTTAAGTAATACTTAACACCCGCACGCAGTATAGACCATCAGTCCAGTGTCCCTGATTTCATATCTTATATATCTTTACAATTGTATGTGTCGGTCTAGACCTGTCCCTACGATTTCGTGTATAATTGTCCCGCAGGCCAGTTAGACAAATTGATTGATAACCTGTCTTTCTGATATATTCTCCCCATAGCAAATTATGAATACACTTACTGTTCACGGTGCACGTGAAAACAATTTAAAGGACATAACGGTTTCAATTCCAAAGGATAAACTTATTGTATTTACAGGACTTTCGGGTTCCGGTAAATCATCTTTGGCAATGGATGTAATTTATGCTGAAGGCCAGCGAAGATACGTGGAAAGTTTAAGTTCGTATGCAAGACAGTTTTTAGGTGTACTTAAAAAGCCCGATGTAGATAGAATTGATGGACTTTCACCCGCAATAGCAATTGACCAAAAAACCGTTTCGCACAATCCACGTTCAACGGTTGGTACCACTACCGAAATATATGATTACTTAAGGCTTTTGTATTCCAAAATAGGTATTGCGCACTGTCCAATTTGCGGTGACGAGCTTAAGCCTCAAACAGTTGATCAGATTATTGATAACATCTTAACTGCGGCAAAAGATACCTTAAAAACCGATAAAGATTCAGATCGCTTTGGTTACAAATTTAGCATAGTAGCTGTTCCGATTGTGGATAAAAAAGGTGAGTACTCCGCATTATTTAAATCGCTTAAAAAGCAGGGGTGGGAAAAGGTTCGACTTGACGGGATTCTATACAATCTTATGGAGGCAATCCCGGTACCTGACAAGAACAAACGGCACACGCTTGAGGTAATAACCGATGATTTTGACATTTACGAATTTACCCTTAAGGAGGACGAAAAAGACCTAAGATCAAAGCTTTTCCAAGCTGTTGACAATGCACTAAAAATAGAAAGTAAGTTTATAAGGGTACTTCCTGTAGGGGACAAAACCCAAATGTTTCCTGATTCCCCAAATTATCTTAAAGAAATTGATTACAGTACAAGCAGAACCTGCCGAAAATGCTCTCTCTCTCTTCCTGAATTTGAACCTAGACACTTCTCGTTTAACTCTCCGCACGGTGCCTGTCCTGTTTGTACGGGATTAGGATTTATAAGGCGGATCGACGAGCGTAAGCTTCTTGATCCAAATAAGTCGGTTTTGGATGGGGGGATTATTCCTTATGCAAAGCTTAGTCCCGATAGTTGGACAATGTCTGTGCTTTTAGAAATTGCAAAACGATATGAGATTCCGCTTAAAAATGCCGTAGGCAAAATTCCAAAAGAAAAACTAGACAAAATATTATATGGAACAGGTAAAGAGATTTTTAGAATCACATTTTACAGAAAGGATTTAGATGAAGAGCGGCAGTATAATTCAAAGTTTGAAGGGCTTATTCCTAATTTAGAGCGTAGATATGCCCAAACAAGTTCGGACTACATAAGGCGTGAAATTGAACAGTATATGACAAGTATTCCCTGTGAAACTTGTGAAGGCACAAGGCTTAAAAAAGAGATTCGGATGGTCACAATTGATGGCAAAAATATTGCCGAAATCACGGCTTACCCAATAGATGTATTTTACGAACATATTGTAAATTTGCCGGAAAAGCTAGATACCCAGGGGCGTGCAATTGCACAAAGTGTGCTTAAAGAAATTTCGGCTAGAGCCAAGTTTCTTTTAGACGTTGGATTATCGTATTTAACTCTAGATCGTTCCTCTATTACTCTCTCGGGCGGTGAATCACAGCGAATTCGACTTGCCAGCCAAATAGGTACTGGTCTAACCGGTGTTTTATATGTTTTAGATGAGCCTTCGATAGGACTTCATGCAAGAGATCAGCATCGGCTTGTAAATACACTTTTAAATCTTAGGGAGTTGGGGAATACAGTTATTGTGGTCGAGCATGATAAAGATACAATTCTAAGCGCAGATCATATCGTTGATTTTGGCCCGGGAGCAGGTGTTCATGGAGGAAAAGTTATAGCAGAGGGTTCCCCGAAAGAAATTATGGGTAATAAGAGTTCCGTTACCGGTCCGTATCTTTCCGGAATTGAGGATGTTAAGCGTAATGTTGAACGGATAATTAAGTCCCAAATTAATGAGGATTCAACATTTGAACATGACAGTAATGCAATGATTGTATTGGAAGGGGCAAAGACTAATAATCTGAAGGGTGTAGATGTTGAAATTCCTTTTGGAAAATTTACTTGTGTAACAGGCGTTTCGGGATCAGGGAAAAGTTCACTTATTATCGAGACATTGCTTCCCGCACTTAAGGAATCGCTTGGATACCGAAATGTTGACAATACTGGTGTATACAAACAGATATCGGGGTATGGAAAGCTTGATAGAGTTGTTTTTGTTGATCAATCTCCAATTGGACGTACTCCAAGGAGCAATCCTGCAACATATACAAAAGTGTTTGATGACATTCGTGAAGTTTTTGCGCTTACCAGGGACGCTAAAGTTCGTGGGTTTAACAAAAGCAGATTTAGCTTTAACTTGCGGGGTGGTAGGTGTGAAGCGTGTAAAGGTGAAGGTCAAATTAAAATTGAAATGCAGTTTATGCCGGATGTTTATGTTGATTGTGAGGTGTGTCACGGAAAGCGTTATATCAAGGAGGTTTTGGATGTTAGTTATCGAGACAAGAATATTGCAGATGTTTTAGATATGTCTATTGAAGAGGGTATTAACTTTTTTGATGCTCATCCTAATATTCGTGAGAAACTTTCGCTTATGAAGGACGTAGGACTTTCGTATATGAAACTTGGTCAACCTGCGCCGCTTTTATCAGGTGGTGAGGCACAGCGGGTTAAACTTGCTTCGGAGCTTGATAGAAAAACATTTGGGCGTACCATTTATATTCTTGACGAGCCTACAACAGGGCTTCATTTTGCCGATATGGAAAATCTACTGGTGGTGCTAAAGACGCTTGTTGCAAGGGGTGATACTGTAGTAGTTATCGAACACAATTTGGACTTTATTAAGCTTGCCGATTACATTATTGATATTGGGCCAGAAGGTGGTGACGAGGGTGGAAACATTTTGTATCAGGGGGATTTAAAGGGGTTAAAGAGTTGTAAGGAAAGCTGGACTGGGAAGATGTTATTTACTTAACATTTTAGCGTCTATACCTTCGTTTATTTCCGTTTCAATAGAGCGATCCGGGTCTAATGTTTTACTAATATCCAGTAGGAGAATCCTTAATATTGAAAGTCTTTGGGTTTTATCTGAATCAGGGTGCTTACCTTCTTTGAGAAATCGTTCACCTAAAACAGCGGCCGTATTACTTCCCTGAAAAAAATCTGGATTAAAAGGTCCATTGTCTGGAGTTATCGCTTCATCTTTTAGTCGTGTGAGAGCAGCAAGCATGTTCCTACTAAGGTTAATTGAAATTTCGGGTGCTTTCAAGTGTATTTTTTGCTCTAAAGAGAGCTCCGTGTCTACTAAGCGTAATCCATAAACTAAGCCGCGTTTTTTCTCGCCTTCAAAGTCTGGAAATTCTGTATCTATTATTGACTGAGCTGATTGTTCTACTAGTCTCATTTGCGAAAATGTAAAAAGTTAGTATTTATCAAGTATATATATATATATATATAGTGTGTCAATCAAAAATGTTATTTGCATAATGCTATGTTATAATCTCACCAATTGCCCTTGTCTTATAATGTAATCACAACTTTGAATGACAAACGCAAGGGGGGGTATTAGACCAGGTGAAACAATAGATCTTGATTTCTTTGAGACCGCTTTTAGAGAAGGTGATGTTCAAGCGTTTGTTTTTGAGCTAGTCAACAAGGGGCTCATACGCTCCATATATACAGTTCCAGACGTAATGTGTCGGTTTGATTTCTCAGTATTTACTGTAGATGGTCCAACGGGTGGGGGCAAATCCTCGTTAATGGAGCTTTTGCCCAGGGCTACGGTTTTAGGTAGTGCAGCCACCTTGGACGAAATTGGAAATGGTGTACTCCCTTATATTTTTGTTACACAGGATCCACCTAAAATACCGATAGATGATGAGATCGCTGACTATCTGGGAGTTAAAAGAGGCCAAGTCTTTAGGACAGTGACAAAAGCCGGATTGACCAACCCCATGTTGCAGCTTATCGCTTTTATGATTGGTAGAAATGGCTTGCACCTGGCGGTAGCTAAAAAGGCGCAAGGACTTCTGGCCGATGGGTATGGTCCACTTGAACTTAATGACGAAGTAGTGGTAGACAATAGTTGTTTTTCAAGACTTGCTTGCGTAGAAGGACTGACTGGGCATTCAAGTTATCATATTGGTCCTCTGTTACGTGGGGAAAGGGTCCCGCTTACTGTGCTTGGGGACAGGGGGTTTTTGTCCACGATTGTTTATCAGGGGACTCTCTTAGCTCAGGCACTTAATCTTCCGTTAGACCTCTGCATGGGAAGGATCTATGAGATATTTCGGTTTATGGAGAATTGGACGTATCTGTTTCCTGGCAATGGTCACCTTATAACTCTTCCTGTCAACGGAGAGTTGGATCAGCCTCCCGGATTTTTGGAAACAGATATTGATGCTGCCCAAGATATCGGTGGGGAGAGAGATTGGTATGAAGGTGTTTTTTCCAAAGCATCAGAAGGATGGCTTTACAAACATATGATAAATCTTATTCGAAGGATTGATCCTGACCAGCGACTCGTTGTTGTTCAAAATAGCAAAGAAACAAATTCATTAAATGTATTTGCAATCTTGTGTGGAATTGCAGTTGCGGGTATATCTATGTTTGGATCGAGCACAGGAAGTCCATTTTTTCCAGTAATGGGGTTGAGCAAAATCGTTAGAGTTTGCCCGTACGGATTTTGGTAGGGAGCTCTTAGAGCCTAGTCACTGGAAGGGGGATGCATCGCTTGCTGAGTTTGTTAGTATTCAACCTGAGTTTTATTTTGACGAACAGGGAAATCTTATGCATCATCCAGGCAAATGGTAATTTAATGTTTACTACTCACAATTTCCAGTTTCCTGTATACTTATAAATTATGAAAAAGCGCTTACCGTTTTGGTTTTATATTGGACTTTTGCTTAATGTTACCGCATGGATTATTTCATGGACTCATCTAAGGCCATTTTGCTACTACATGTTTTTCCCGCTTTGGTTTGGGTTTATTCTTATCCTTGATGGGCTTAACTACGCAAAGAGCGGAGAATCTTTGATGTCAAAAAATATAAGATCATTTTTCTTTTTATTTTTACTATCAGCGCTATTCTGGTGGATATTTGAAATTATGGTTCCGTCAACAAAAAACTGGTATTACTTAAGTTCCAAACCACTCTCGGTTTGGGAGTCGAAGCTTCTCGGGTCGCTCTTTTTTTCTACGCTAATTCCTGCGGCCTTTGAGATAAGTGGATTGTTAAAGTCATTTAATGTCTTGGGGAAGAAAATAAAGTGGATAAAGTTGTCAAAGGAAACACCAACCACATT
Organism: Candidatus Dojkabacteria bacterium; assembly: GCA_016927995.1. Lineage (NCBI taxonomy): Bacteria > Candidatus Dojkabacteria bacterium. The sequence continues at coordinate 20,294 of JAFGLO010000001.1, read as the reverse complement.
TTTTGTAGTAGGTATTGTTGCAGTTGCACTTGTATCAATTTGGCCAAACTACTTTTTTCCGTTTTTGTGGATGATAGGATTTTTTATTCTTGACCCTATAAACTTCTGGATGGGACGCGACAGCCTAACAAAGGATGCAATGAAAGCCGATTGGACAAGAGCGTTTTACTTGGGATTATCAATGCTTGTGTGTGGATTTTTCTGGGAAATGTGGAATTTTAGAGCCGATCCTAAGTGGGTGTATGAAGTTCCATATGTTGGATTCTTAAAGATTTTTGAAATGCCGCTACTTGGGTATTTGGGGTACATTCCATTTGCCTTTGAGCTTTTTGTGTTTTATGTGTTTACACAAGGACTTTTTAAATATCCGAGAGAGGGTTACGTTCCTTTGGTAGCGGGAGTTAAGGCAAGAGAAAGCCTGTTCTGGAAAGCAATGATAAGCCTTTTGATTGTGTTTACGGTTGCTGCCGGCTCAATGATTAAGATCGATTTTAACCGAAATGACGAGTTTCTAAGTGCCGACTTTTATGAGCAGATAGATGGCAGTGGAGAGGAATTTTCAGGGGAGATATATCTTTGCGCTTGCGGCTCTGTTTCGGGCAACTGCCTTGTTACTAATTCGGGTGATGTGTTTATGTTGACTAATGAAAACGGTGAAAGAATAAGGTTTCCATTGGGTCAGATAACTCTAAAGGGGGTTGTAAAAGAGCTTGTTGTTGGAATGGATGAATTAATTATTAAGTAAGGGTCGGTTTAAACCCGCACCCCTGATATTTCGATACAGATATTTTGATATAATAAATTATGCAACCATAAATTAAGACAATTAACGATGGCCGATCTTATCGTTTCGGGTGGTAATAAACTCTCCGGTAAAATAACCCCTGCGGGTAATAAAAACGCGGCCTTGCCAATAATCTGTGCATCACTTTTAACAGATGAAGATGTAATTCTTCACAACGTTCCCGACATTATCGATATGCATAAAATTGTTGAGAGCATGCGTGCGCTTGGATCCAAAATAGAGTGGGACATACAAAAAGGCGATATGACCATAAATAATAGAGCTGTAGGATCAAATGGAGCCGATGCACTGCCTATGGGTCTGCGTGGCTCGGTACTTTTGTTAGCCCCTATGGTGCAGCGGCTTAAAAATGTTAAGTTGCCATCTACAATTGGTGGGTGTTCGCTTGGAATCCGTGAGTTGGATCCACATTTTGAGGTCATGAAAGCACTTGGTGCCGATGTTAATGTGGAATGGGGTGAATTCGATATTAAAATCGATGGAAGATTCCCAGGTGGTTCGTATTGGTTTGATTATATGGCGGTTACCGCAACAGAAACATTTTTAATGGCTGCTTCCTTGGCAAAGAATGAATCTATGCTTATGAATGCAGCGAGTGAACCTCATGTTCAGGAGCTTTGCGTATTTTTAACTCAGATGGGCGCTAAAATTTCCGGGATTGGATCTTCTAAACTAGTTGTAGAGGGAGTAGAAAAGCTATCTGGAACCGAGTACACAATTGGTTCAGACCATCATGAAATCACAACATTTCTTGCACTTGGAGCTATGACGGGTGGTGAAGTATGGGTAACTGATGCCGTGCCGAAGCATTTTATGTTAATTCAACGTGCATTCAAAAAACTTGGAATAGACATTGATTATGAAGGGAACACAGCACATGTTGCACCAAACCAAAAGTTAGTAATTGAGCAAGGGTATACAGAAAACATGCTTACAAAAATAGAGGCGGCCCCGTGGCCATATTTCCCTGCTGATCTTTTACATCTTATGATGGCACTTGCAACAAAAGCAAAGGGTCAAATGATGTTTTGGAATAAAGTCTACGAGGGATCGTTTATGTGGTTGCCTGAACTCCAAAAGCTTGGTGCTCAGGTTGTTTTATGTGATCCACATCGGGCAATTATCTGGGGTGGCAAAAAGCTTCATCCTGCGGTAATTAATGCGCCCGACATTATTCGTGCCACTGTTGCACTTTACATGGTTGCTGCAACAATAGAAGGTGAAACCGTTATTAAAAATGCCGATGTTATAAAGCGTGCGCATCCAAACTTTGTGGAAAAACTTAATAGTTTAGGTGGAAAGGTTGAATGGGAGGAGTCATGATTTCTCGAAATGTTCCTATAAAACCCTATACATATTACAAAATTGGAGGTGCTGCCAAGTACTTTTCGGAAGTAACCACTGTTGACGAGCTTGCCCAAGTTCTTTCTGAGTGGAAAAGAATTTGTGAAAAAGAAAATATTCCCTTGGAAAAGGTGTTTATATTAGGCGGTGGATCTAATGTTTTGTTTTCGGATAAAGGGTTTTCGGGGCTTGTTATTCTAAATAAACTTAAGCGGATTGAGATTAATGGAGCAGAAGTAACAGTTGGTTCGGGAGTAAGTATTTCAAAGTTGTCCCTTTCGTGTTCAAAAGCCGGACTTTCCGGGCTCGAGTGGGCTGTAGGGTTACCGGGGACTGTAGGTGGAGCTGTTGTTGGTAACTCTGGGTGCTTTGGTAGTGAAATAAAAGATATAGTTAAATCTATTATAGGAGTAAATATTCCAAGCGGAAACCAGACAATTTATTCAAACAAGGAGTGTAAGTTTGAATATAGAGGTAGTGGATTTAAAGGTAACGCGGAAAAGGTCTTTATTGCAGAAGCTACGTTCTTGCTAAAGGTGGCAGAACTCGAGGAAGTAATGGGAAAGTCGCTTGAAATTCAGAAAGCTCGTAGAGAAAAGCAACCTTTGGAATATCCAAGTTGTGGTAGTGTTTTTAAAAATGTGCCGTGGGAACGGCTTGATGCCACCTGTCAATCTGAGCTAAAAGACTTTATAAAGACTGAGCCAATGCCTGTTGTTCCTGCCGGTGTGCTTATTGACAAGGCTGGGCTAAAGGGGCTTTCCGTTGGTGGTGCAATGGTTTCGGAAAAACATGCAAATTTTATTGTTAATTATTCGGGCAATGCCACTTCCGATGATGTATTAAGGCTTATGGAACTTGTTTCCGAGCAGGTTAAGGATAGGTTTGGTGTGGGGCTGGAGCCCGAAATTGGGATAATTGGAGATTAGCCTGTAGTAAGAGTGTATAGACCAGTGCTGTGACTTCCTTTGACTAAAATATATACAGGATTATCTTTTGATGCGGCTTCGATTATCTTTTGATATTCACTCTTTGCAGTTTCGATCGTTTCTAACTTTTTTCCAACGTCAAAGTGTTCGAAATAGTCTCCAATGTAAAAAATCTTATCGAATCTAGATGTCTTCACGAGTTCTCCGAGTTCTTTGTGGGTGGATTCTGCACGTTCTCCAAGTTCGCTCATTTGCCCCAAGAAGGCGATTTTTTGTCCAGACTTTGTACCAAATAATTCAACAAAAGTGGCTATACTCATATTCATCGATTGAGGATTTGCATTATATGCATCGTTGACAATTGTGATATATGGGGTGGGGTTTATTATCTGGAACCTATTTTCAAATCCACTAAACCTCTCAAGTCCAGCTTGTATCTCTTCCCAAGATAACTTAAGTTCTCTACAAATTGCGGCAACAGTTAATGCGTTATATACATAGCCTTCGCCAAATATTTTTAATGTAACGGGAAATGTTTGGTTTTGTGTATAGATGATAAACTTTGTTCCGGATTCAGTAAGGCTAATTTCTTTTCCAGTATAATCAGCGGACTTTTGAGTGGCGACAGAAATAACTTTGGTGTTCACAGAATCTGTGAAGCTTGAGATCTTCTCGTCGTCAATATTTAGTACAATAGGCTTCTGATAAGTAACTGAATAATCGGCCATTTCCTTTTTTGCTTTTATTACATTCTCAACACCTCCAAGTGGTCCAGCATGAACTTCACCAATGTTTAAAATTGTGACAATGTCGGGAAGCATAGCTTCGCACTGCCATTTTATTTCACCCATTCGATCCATTGCAATTTCGAGAACAATAAAATCCTCATCTGTATAATCAAATAGATATCTAATATTTCCCCAAGTAGTATTTATACCTCCTGTAGATCCAAGCACTTTATGACTCTGTGAAAGGACTGATAACAAAAGTTCCCGTGTTGTGGTTTTACCTGTACTCCCAGTTATTCCTATAATTTGGGCTTTAATTTTCTTCCGAAGTGTGTTTGCGATCCCTTTAAGACCCTCTTCTATTGATGGAACAATAAGTAATGGGGTTTTCTTTTCAAGTTTTTGAATGATAGGATGATCAGCCTTGCACATTGCGCCTACAGCCCCTTTTGATATTGCATCCGCTATAAAATTATGACCGTCGAAGTTTTCTCCTTTAATTGGAATAAAAAACTCTCCAGGCTTTATTGTTCTTGTATCTGTGCTTATTTGGGAAATTGTTGTTTCAAGATCAATGTTTTGGAATATCCAAGAAGAAAAGTCAGTTTTTAGTTCTTTAACTAGCAAATTCATAATGACACTCTCTAAATTAATTTCATTGTTTCAACAATATCATTCCAAGGATACTCTGTATTCCCAAAACAAAGGCTTTGCTCGTGGGCTTTTCCGCAGATAATCATAACATCTTCGGGTTTTGCAATTTCCAGTGCTTTTTTAATTGCATTCTGTCGGACTTTTACATTTTTAGTTTCATCGTCAAATCTTAAAAGCTGGGGCTTGCCTTGGTTTTTTGCTCTGTTTTCTATTCCATTGTTCCAGCCACTTTCTATTTCGTCGTTAATTGTTTTTAAACTCTCTGTTCTTGGGTCTTCTGCGGTTATAATCGTAATATCTGCGAGTTCACCCGAGATTTTACCCATAGGATAACGCTTTCTGGGGTCACGCTTGCCTGCACAGCCAAATACCGATATTAGCAGACCGCCTGAGCCCTTTTTAATCATTGCTTTTGCTGCAGTAAGTGAGTTTAAAAGCCCGTTTGGAGTATGCGCAAAGTCAACAATCACCATGAAAGGGGATTTCTTTAAAACCTGCATTCTGCCGGCTACTGTTACAAAGTTTTCAAGTGCTTTCGCGGCCATTTTATCGGCAACTCCTAACGAATTAGTAACTCCCAGAGCAGCCAAGCTATTACTTACATTGTATTCCCCAAGCAGATTAATTTGAATTTTGGTTTTAGCTGAATCATCCTTGCGATTAAGCACATAAGAAATGTCTGATTGAGTCGCCAGAATATCTGCTGCAAATATAGTAGCTTCCGATTCCTTGCTATAGATAGTAGGATTAGTAACGATTTCTAAAAATTTCTTATATGACTTTGTATCGTCTTTATTTATAACCACTTTGCCGTCTTTTTTAAGATGCCGTGTGATAAGCCTTGCCTTTGCGGTAAATAAGTTATCCCAGGTTCCATGATAGTCTAGGTGTTCGCTTGTAATATTTGTATAAGCAACTACGTCAAAATTAAGCCCCGCAAGCCGGCCCATAGCAAGTCCATGTGAAGTACATTCAAGTATTGCATGAGTACAGCCTTCTGCTTCCATTTTCTTTAGGAATTTATAAATGTCCTGCTGAGGTGGGGTGGTAACGTGAAAACCAGTGTCAACTTCTAAGTTGCCTATGTGAGCAGAAACAGTTGAAATAAGTCCGGGCTTATGTCCAGCCTCCTTGAGAATATGATAAATCATTGTGCTAGTCGTGGTTTTGCCATCGGTACCTGTTATTCCAACGTACTTCATTTTTGAGCAATCGATCTGATAAAGTGGGGCGATATCGGCTTTAATAAAGTTTTCTTTCTCGGACTTAGTAAGGTTTCCGGCTTCGTAATCAAGTGTCACTTGGTCAAAAAACTCACCGACCTCTAAAAGGGTTTTGCCTGAGCTGGAAATTAGCTTTAGAAGGTCGTTTGGCACGGCTTTTGAGTATACAACTGTATCTGCCGGTTTTAAGTCTGCTGCAGTTGGGTTTTTGTATTCAATTGAAATTCCCAGTTTTTCAAGTGCTTTAGTATTGTCACTTTTTGCAATGTCAAAACCTTTAAGCGTATTTCCGTTCAAGTGTAGAAACTGTGCAATATAAAAAAGCCCGCCGCCACCGATTCCAACGCATACTATTTTTCCAAGGTTAGAGTAAGGAATTTTAGTCATGAGAGGTTTTATTTAATCTTAGCAATGGAATTATCTTGTAAAGGTCGCCTGCGCTTGCCAAAACAATTGCACAGTCAGTGATTTCTGCTTCTTTTTGTATAGCTGCCGCCGTTTTCTCAAGTGTCTTTGTATACAAAATTTTATCAGTTTCTAACGTGCTGTTCACAAATCTTGCAAAATCATCTGCAGATATAAGGTTTCTTTGTTCAACTGTTTCACGGGTAGGAGAGTAAATATTGGGTAAAAGTACTGTATCGGCCTTGCTTAGCGCCACAGCAAATTCCTTTTTAAATGTGTAGGTTCGCTCGTGGCTATGAGGTTGAAAAACAAACACAAGTTTTTTGTCGGGAAATTCTGCTTTTACCGCAGTAATGCAGGATTCTACCTTTTGCGGATTATGTGCATAGTCCTTGTAAATCGGTGATCCGTTAACTGTACCGACCCATTCAAGTCTACCTGCTATTCCAGGAAAAGATGATATTGCTTTTGCAATTTGTTTATGCGGGAAGTTAAGAGCTTTTCCTAAAGTATATGCTCTTAGGATGTTTTGCTTGTTAAATTCGCCAATTAGGTTTGTTGATATTTTGTGGGCTATCTTAGAGTTTTCGTTTACATCAATAATTTCTGCCGAGATTTCTGATTCCAATAGAGTTTTAACTACCTGCGATTCATTTTTCCCATCCTTGTCAATTATTACTGTATCTTTGGTATTTCCCAAAAATTCCACAAAAGCATCGTTATAATCGGACTGATCTTTGTAATAGTCAGTATGATCAAGGTCAATATGAGTGATCACGGAGATAAATGGGCTAGGGGCCCTGTCCAAAAATTGCCGCTTGTATTCACACGCTTCAACTATGAAATATTTACTTTCAGGGTTAACGTTCCAATTTTTGTTTACATCAAGAATTACATCGCCTTTACCGCCAATTACGTAGTTTGGTTCCTGGTCAAGTTGCCACAGTAGCCAAGTTGCAAGTGCCGTAGTAGTGGACTTGCCGTGAGTTCCCGCAATTGCTATTACTTTTAGGTCCTTTGTTAAAATACCGGTGAGTTGTCCAACCGTTATTGCAGGGATTCCTAACTTTTCTGTTTTTTCACATTCGGGGTTTCCCGGTATTGGTCCATTGGGATAAACTACTAGATCAATTTCTGGTGTTATGTATTTTTCATTATGCCCCCCGGGGTATGCAATACCTTTATCTGTCCAATATTTCAGCTCAACGTCGTCAGTGCCGATTTCGGAAGCGGTAACGATTTTATTCATGCTCAGAAGCTTTGTTGCACAAAAGCTATTAAATGGGGACGATATTCCTATAAGATGAATTTTATTTACTTTCCGAAGATCGAAGGTTTTAATCTCTTCGCGTGTTAACATTTTGGACTATTTAAATAAGTTTTTCTACAACTTTATTAAACTTTGCGCCTCTGTCGAATTCGTTTGCAAACATGTTAAAACTAGCGGCTCCGGGACATAATATCATAACGTCGCCGGGTTGTGCAGTTTTGTAAGCGGTTTTTATTGCTGTTTCAAAGTTGTTAAAGTATTTTTCGGTGGGAATTTCCAGCTTCTCAAGTTCCAAAGCCAACTTTTCCGATGCGGTTCCTTCCAAAAGAATTACTTTTTTAAGGTACTTTCCAAATTTTCCCGAAAGTTTTGAGTAGTCAAACCCTTTGTCTACACCACCTGCAAGCATGATTATCTTTTTAGGGTACTTTGGACCAAGCGTATCTAACATTGCCTCCATGGCTTCAAGTGAAGTTGCTGTGGTATCGTTGTAAATTTTAATACCGTTAAGTTCCCGAACAAGCTGTTGCCTGCCTTCTACACCAGTGAAACTCTCGATTACGTTTAGGATATTTGACACAGGAATGTCGTAAATACGGGTTGTTGCAATGGCACATACCATGTTGTAAAGGTTGTGAATGCCTTCGAGTGACGCAGTTTTAAGGCTAAGTAATGGTTTACCATTCTCAAAAAGGGTTAGCGATTTATCAAGGTAATAGTTGGCGGCATGTTCGATCAACGAAAACGTGATTACTTTGCTTTGTGCAATGTCTACAAATGTCTTTGTTATTTCGTTGTCAATGTTTATTACCGCAATATCCGAAGGTTTCTGATAGCGTACAATGTTTTTCTTTGTTTCTATATAATCTTGCATATCTGTATGCCAATTTAGGTGATCAGGGTATAGGTTTGTTACTACGGCTATATGTGGTGACACCTTGGATTCACCCATACCATCCAGCTGAAAACTTGAAATCTCTAAAACGGCTAAATTATCAAGTGTTAACTTAGGAAGCTCTCGCATTGCGCTTTTTCCAATATTTCCACCTAAAAGTACTTTTTCGCCAAGTGTTGTTTTAAGAATTTCATAAATAAGGGTGGTGGTTGTAGATTTACCGCGGGTTCCTGTAATTCCGATAATCGGGCAGGGGGTAAGTTGGTGAAACAGTGCAAGCTCCATAATAATCTCTCTTTTAGCTTTGCGAGCAATTTCAAGGTAGGGGTTATCACGTTTTATTGCGGGATTTCGGACGATTATGTCATTTTCCGTAAAGTCGGCATCTATGTGTCCACCCAAGTGATAGGTAATTTTGTCTTTATATTTTGCCAGCTTTTTAAGGGTTGGTTTAAGTTCCTCCTCTTTCTTCCCATCGGTTATTGTTACCTTTGCGTCTTGGTTTACAAAGAAGTCTACCATTCCCAAGCCACCGTCGTTTAATCCAAGCCCAAAGATGAGAACAGTCTTGTCTTTGTAAATATTTTTCACGTTGGCAAGTGTCATATTATTGTTATGATAAGTTTACCACGTTTAAATACATAATGTTTAAATTCATTATTCATATTATCCTTTAATCTTGTAAGGAGGATTTTGTAATAGTTTGTTGTTATAATATTTCGTGTACAAAGCCTCAGAAATTATAAAAAATAAATCAATTCTTCCACGAGAGCCGGGTGTTTATATTTATCGCAATTCCGCGAAAAAAGTCATATATGTAGGTAAAGCGAAATCTCTTAGAAACAGGGTTAGTTCATACTTTACAAGTAAGGATGCCTTAGGTGAAAAAACCACTGCCCTTGTTGCCGAAATATCTTACATCGAATTTATCGAGGTTCGTAACGAGCTAGAGGCATTTATTCTTGAAGCTAACCTCATTAAAAAGTACATGCCACACTACAACAGTATGGGCAAAGACGGCAAGGGTTATAAGCATATATTCATTCAAAATTTAAAGGAAGAGATTAATGGTAAGCCGGAGGTTATTGCATCGGTCGGAAGTACCCATGAAAAAAGGTATAAGGGAGCTAAGTATTACGGGCCTTATCCTCAGGGGAATATTGTGAATAATGTGCTTAGGCTTATTCGTCATGTTTTTCCGTATAGAAATTGTAGTCAAAGCAAGTTTAGAAAATATCAACGATTAAACCGTCCTTGTTTGTATGGTGAGATTGGCTTGTGTACAGGTCCATGTGCACGCAAAGAAGGGCTTCTGGAAAACAGAACTAATGTTTCACGCATTAGAAAGATTCTTAAAAGTGGATATAGTAGCTATATGGCTGAATTAGAGAGAAAACGTAAATATTATTCAAACAAGGAACAATATGAAAACGCAAAAACAGTTAACGAACACATTAAAGAGCTTGAATCATTTTCGTACACACGTGTTACACCTTATGAATATGAAGATAATCCAAACCTTATTGAAGATATCCGTAACTCCAGAGTAAAAGGAATTTCAAAGGGGTTTGACGTTGAGAATTCGCAGCCATTCAGGGTCGAATGTTATGATATTTCAAACATCATGGGAGAATGGGCAACTGGATCAATGGTTGTATCTACAAACGGTCAGCTCGACAAAAGCAGCTATAGAAAGTTTCGGATTAAATATACCAAGGGTATTAGTGATTTTCACATGATGAAAGAGGTTTTAAAGCGTAGGCTTAACCACCCCGATTGGCCGGTGCCTAAAATTCTTCTTATTGATGGTGGAAAAGGTCAGGTTGGTAAAGTACTTGAAGCCGTTAAGGAATTATTGTTAAAGGTTCCCAAGGATGTCCAAAAGAAGGAATATCATAATTTATGGAAAACCGTAAAAGTAGTTGGAATTTTTAAGCCTCACGATTACTTTGTTATGGAAAACTTGAGTGGACCTTTAAACTGGCGGGTAATAAGGCCTGATAGAAGGGAAGAGTGGTACAGTCATTTGCGAAATCTTCGTGACGAAGCCCACCGTTTTGCTAAAAGTTATCACAAGAAGTTGAGGAAGGTTGTCAGCAAGGAGTAAGCTAATGAAAGAAGGCAGATTGCCGTTTATGATATTTTTGCCTTCGCGGGGCTCGTCAAAACGCTCATAAGCGGGCAACGGGAGTCGAACCCGTATCCTTGGTTTGGAAAACCAACATAATAACCGTTATACTATACCCGCATAAAGTATTATACAGGGAAACAAGAGTATCACGCAATATTCTTAGCTCCAATCCCACGAATCAGATTTCCTTTCTTTTCTAAAAAGCACAAAGGTAAAATGCCGAGGAAGGTTAAGTTTAACTGCTAAAAGCCATAGTCCCGAATAAACACTCACTGTAACACCACTTGCAACCCCAAATCTAGTCCAGTTACTCTCTGTAGCTACTTTTTTAATTGTTTCTTGTATTTCTAAGATTGGGTATATAAAATTGTTGTCGCCACTGGTCGAATTTGCTTCTTCACTTATTCCCGTTTCATTTGAGTTCTCTTTATCCGGTGTTGCTTCCTGGTCTTGTGTTGTATCTACGTCTTCTCCTTGGTTAGCATTATTTGTTTCTTGATCGTTAGAATTCGGATTTTCGGGTGGAGGATTCGGATTTTCGGGTGTAGCTGGTGCTATATATTCAATTGCTCCAATATCAAAAACGGAATCTCTCGTATGAGACAAAAAATCGGTCGTTAGTGAAGTTGCTATTCCTTTGTTTATTACCGCACTTGAAGCGGTTGTTCCTGCAGGAATAGATACACTTGTTCCTGGAATGGAGTACACAAAATTTACAAGCCCCAGATTACTACCAGTTATGTCGTTTGCCCCAGGCAGTGTACCTGTTGTATTAAACCATGCATTGTTTGAGACACTTGTAAATTTATTTGATCCACCGATTGTACCGGCATTATAAAAAAGATTGTTTCGCAAATACGAGTTATTCATGGAAAGGGATGGCATAAAGTACATCGAGGTTGTTGTGTCTAGAAAGGTGTTATTTTCGACAATAATATTGTTTAGATTTCCATAAAACATAATTGCATAGGTTTCTCCGGCAATAGACCAGGGATGGGCTTTGATATTTGAAATAATATTGTTTTGAATCTTTATGTTTGAGTATGCGTAGTCTTTTGCAATCCAGATGGCCTTGTAACAATTGTATATATAGTTGCCGTTTAGTGTTATATTATCCGAATAATCTTGATGAATAACAATTGCACTTCCGCCTCCGCCTCCGGACCCTCCAATAGAAGCATCGTGTGGCCTAAATCCATGAATTATATTGCCACTTACTAGAAAGGTTCCTGTCTGCGAAGCCTGCTTTATATCTATTGCGTTTTCGGCGCCTATAGCGAATGAATCTTCTACATAGAGGTGATTATTAAGGATATATGTGTTTCCTTTGTCGGAGAGAGAGTCAGGTGGATATGTTTGTATGCAGTCTCCTTCGATATTCCAAATGCTGTTATTTTGAATTTTCGAGTTTTTATCATTTGATATCATTATTCCGTGAACATCGGTATATGGGAGTGATCTCATATTCCAGATTTGGCTAGTTTCAACGATGTTTCCTATCGGGTTTTGTCCGTGAATTTTAATTCCAAACCAATCTTCAAAATCATGAATTTTTACTGATTTTATTAGATTATAATTACTGTTATTTTTAATTTGAATGGCAAAATGTTCCCATGAATCATTTGTAAGGCTTTGGACAAATTCAAATCCAGTTATTTCTATATAGGAGATGTTATTTAACAGAAACTTACCAATTCGGACAGTACCACCTTCACAGGGACTGAAAACAATTCTTGCTCCTTGTACGCCACTTCTACCCGGTCTTACTTCTTCGGCATAATCCCCGGGCAGAATGCAAACCGTGTCACCGGGATTAAGTCCGGTATAATTCGCTGCCTTGTTGATGGTACGCCAAGGTAACTCACGGGTTCCGGTATTATTATCGTCTCCGGTGGTTGATACGTAGTAGGTGACCCCGCCGGTTCCCAATACATCTTGTTTTATGGGGGTATTCTCTTTAAGGGTAAGTAGTAAGATAAAAGGAACAGTGGCAGTAATAACCAAAATTAGTGCTATTATGGAATCAATTCTTTTCATCTTGTATTTAGTCTACCAAATATTACTAATATGAGGTAGTTACCTTTTCTGACGAATTTGCGTATACTAAATTAGCGCCTGTTTAATTTAACATTACATGTTATGAAACTTAACTGGCAGAAAATAAAGCCTATACTTCTTTATGGAAGTATATCAGTGCTTACACTATCTATATTGGGAGTTGCAGTTTACGTAGCAACCGGTCACGAGTTACCATTTTTAGGCAAAAAAGAGCCCTCCAAAGAGGAAACAAACGAAGATGTAGTCACATACAATATCGAACATTTTACCTGCAGTGATGTATATGGTACTGGTTGGTATTTAGATTTGGCAGTACCTGAAGGTGCAACTGTTACACAGGAGAATTTTTGTAACTATACTATTTCCTATGAGAGTGCAATATTAACAATTGGACAGAGTTATGGTGAGGCGTATCCATCAAATGTTGATGAGGGATTTACAGTATTAGAAGGATCGCTTATCAGAACCAAGATGGTCGAAAACGATAATCCTTCCGACCCTAAATATAAGTATCAGGCATGGTATAAGAGACTTCTTCCTGAATCTGAATGTGTTCCAAATGAACTTTTTCCGGAAATTAGAGCTCCGTGCTCATCCGGTGGTCCTGAGTTTGCTCCGGTTGGTGGTGCGTACGTAAGCTTTAGCTCCGTTTCTGACATTGACGATACACTCTCGGTTATCGATCAGATAATCCTGCGAACCGAAGGTGGTGGAATCCAGAGTAACGGGGAGATACAACTTGACCAAATTACCAACCTGTATACGGTTATGGGTGGATATCATGGATCCAATAAGGAGTTTATAGATTTTTATACCTGTAATTACGAATTGTCCTATTGTAATCATTATTTACTCGAAGCTTCAGAGCTTCCCAATTTCCCTTTAGTTTATCCTTATAATGCGGGAATTGCTTATATAATCTCCGGTGCCTATGAAGAGGCTGGTGTCGCTGCCGGGAACCATTATTTTAAGCTGGTTGATGGTATAGATATAAGTATATTGGCAACCTACGTGGACGTTAATTACAACGGCTCAAGTGACTATGTTGCGTTTAATCCTGTAGGGCAAACTGGTTCTACAGCTTTACATCTTTTAGTTGCGAATACCGATAAGTCGAAGTTTCAAATATTTAACGATTTAGCTGTTGGTGACACAGTAAAAATATCCGCTACAGCTGCCCAAGTACAGGATATGGGTGTTGCTACAGGACATGGTTACATAAGACTTTTGCAAGGTGCCGTAATAAAGATGTATCAGAAAAAACCTGATGCAAGCGCAAATTGGGTTACATATTGTTCCGAAAGTCCTCAAATCTGTTTCGATTATCCGTCCGACTGGTCTGTTAGCGAAAATAATGAAGTCGAAGGCTATATTGCTACGTTAACGATATCCGCTCCTACCTCCGAGCTGGTTATTAAGCTCGCCTCTGGGTTAGGTGCTGGTGGATTTCCTGAAATATCAGATTTATCTTCTAACGTGAATATCGGAACTCTCTGGAATCAAAATCTTTTGAGAATAAAAGGGGCTGATTTCCACGGTTATGTGAATTATATAGCAATGTGCCACGGCCCCAAAACCTGTGATGAATCAACGTTCGATCCACAATGTTGGTGTTCTGGTGATTCTTCAAACGCCGTTGTTGATAAAATATTTGAAACAACTCTCTTTGTGCTTGAAGAGGAAGCTGGAAGTATACAGGCTGCTGACGTTTCTATGTACTTTAGCTCAACTCCCCCAGATTCTGAACTTGCTATCTATGACCAAATAGTATTATCACTTCGCGCGACAGAGTAGTAGCGGGTCTGCACATTCGCTTTGCACGATGCTTGCACTTCTTGTTCACTTATATTATACTACCGAGATATACGCCATAGGCGTAAAAAACAAGGAGGTTGCATAATATGGCAACAAATATAAAAACTACCACCGATTTTGGAGAACTACTCAAGGAAATTGAGACCTTAAAGGTTCCCAAGAAGGGTGAAATAATAGAAGGTACAGTAGTGGAAATTGCTCCGAGTGCTGTACTTGTCGATGTCGGATGGAAGTCCGAAGGTGTTATTACGGGGCGTGAGCTTAAAAGTGAACTTATCGATGTTAAAAAGCTTTCGGCAGGTGATCCTGTTTTGGTGTACGTTGTTACTCCAGAAGATCCCGACGGAATGCTTGTTTTGTCATTACGTAGGACAGATAAGGCAAAGCGCTGGCTCGATCTTAAAACTGCACGAAAGGATAACAGTATTATCGAGGTTGATGTTGTCGAGGCTAATAATGGTGGACTTATCTGTGAGATAGAGGGCGGGATCCGTGGATTTATTCCAACTTCTCAGGTTGATGCCGGTCGAATTTATGCCGATGGCAAAAAACTCATGGGTAAGGATATCTCCCAGCGTGTTCAAGGGAATCTTGCAGATCTTGTTGGTGAAAAAATGAAAGTTCGAATTATCGAACTTGATATTGAAAAGAACAAAATTATCCTTTCCGAAAAGATGGTAACTCAGGAGCGTGATATTAAGCTTCGCGAGAACACCTTAAGAAAAATGAAAATTGGTGATACATTAGATGCCCAGGTAAGTGGAATAACTCCTTACGGAATTTTTGTAAATGCGCAAGGAGTTGAAGGACTTGTTCACCTCTCGGAACTTTCATGGGATAAAGTCGAGGACACCGGAAAACTGTTTAAAGTCGGTGACAAGATAAAGGTTTTGGTAATCGACATTACCGAGGGTGGAAAACGTGTAGCATATAGCGTTAAGCGACTTCAAAAGGATCCATGGTCACAGGCGATTGCCAAATATAAAGTAGGTGATATTGTCGATGGTGAGGTTCAAAAGATTGTCGATTATGGTTTCTTTGTACGAATAGGAGAAGGCTTAAACGGACTCGTTCACATCTCGGAAGTTTCATATGATCTTGTCAAGGATATAAACGATTTTGTTAAAGAAGGCGATAAAATAAAAGTTAAAATTCTTTCAATTTCTTCAACAGAACGTCACTTACGTTTAAGCTTAAAGCGTATTAACGAGAAACCCGACCAGAAGGAAAAGGACAAACTAGGAGAGCTGGGGTTGGCGTAAACGCTCAAGTCTTTTGCTTGCAATTGTTATGTAAAGGGTGGGTTTAAAATCTATCCCTACGTATGTTACAATATCTTGGCACTTATTAATTGACATTGCTAAAATGGCGCTAAGACCTAGAGAGGTAAATCCGTTTAATCGATTAAGTAACAATGCCTTGATTTCTTTCTATATTGCTAGTTTATTTGCTATTCATGGAAAGCGGAAAGAAATTTCGATAGATGATATTATTCGTGCTGTTGTAGTAAATCCCAACAGTATTGTATCGCGCATGCTTTCTGCCATAGGGTTCGATAAAGAAAAACTGCTTTGGGGATATACAGCCGTGTCCATAGATTTTGCTGAGATAGCCAAGAAGATACCTAAAGCCTCGGAATCAATAGTAATATCCAACGAGATAAAAGATCTGCTTGTTGACGCATATAGAATCGCACGTCAGTTTAATCATATTTACGTTGGAACCGAGCATCTGTTTCTGGCCTCACTTAAACGTAAAACCAAACTTGTTAACAAACTTTCCGAACTTGGTATAAGCGAGCAGTCGGCAAAAAGATTGGTTTTGGATTTTATTTCATATCCCGAAGGGATTCTAACAGGAAAAGCTCCGGGGGATGGCAAGATTCCACCAGTGCTTAGAGCCTTTGGCGATGACCTAACCCTACTTGCCGAAAAAGGAAAGCTTGATCCTTTAATTGGTCGCGAGGTCGAGCTTGAAAAACTTGTAAATATTCTAGCAAGGCGCAAAAAGAACAATGCACTTATTGTAGGTGAACCCGGTGTTGGTAAAACGACATTAATTGAGGGGCTGGCTCAGCGGATTTCTCAAAATATGGTACCGGTATCACTTAAGGACTTTAGAGTATTTCGAATTAATGCCAATAAAATTGTTGCAGGTAGTAATATGCGGGGTGATGTTGAGGAAAAGGTTATGGCAATCCTTAAATTTGCTCAACGAAGTCCTAATGTTATCTTGTTCTTCGACGATATTCACACACTTTTGTCTGCGGGTTCAGCTTCTTCAGGTGGATCAGATATTGCAAGCATTTTAAAGCCCGAGCTTACAAGCGGTCAAATCCGTTGCATTGGAGTTACCACAACAGCCGCATTCCGAAGTATTTTCGAGGATGATACAGCTTTTAATAGGCGGTTCCAACCGGTATTTATTGACGAGCCCTCTGTTAAGCAATCTGTTGGGATTTTAACAAAATTATCGGATCTCTTGGAGAATCATCATAAGGTAAAAATTGAAAAAGAAGCAGTTGAAGCTGCCGTTAGGTTGTCCGATAGGTATGTAAGTGACCGTAACTTGCCCGATAAAGCAATTGATCTTTTGGACGAGTCTTGTGCAACAGTAAAAATAATTGCAGAACAGAAGACCAATCTTGGAGTGGTTGAGGAGGATTTTAGAAAGCTTATTCTGGAAAAAGAAGAGGCAATAAATAAAGGGGATTTGTTGGCTGCTCAAAATCTGCGTGTGATGGAAGAAAATATGAAAAAATATATGACAGAGCTTAAGGTTCAAAAGGATAAAAGTGTTAAAAACATAAAAGTTGTTACTCAGGATGTGATTCGAAGTGTAATCTCCGACTGGACAGGAATTCCTGTGTCCACATTAACTACAAAAGAGTCATCCGCGCTTAAAAACTTAGATAGAGTATTATCAAAACGGGTTATTGGGCAAGCCGAGGCAGTTAAACGTGTTTCCGAGGCTATAAAACGTGGACGGACCGGTATTTCCGATGCAGAGCGTCCATGGGCTTCATTTTTGTTTTTAGGCCCTACAGGTGTTGGTAAAACTGAACTAGCCAAGAGTTTGGCAACAGAGTTATTTGGTGATAGCGATCGGCTGATTCAGATTGATATGAGTGAACTTATGGAAATGCACAGTGTGAGCAAACTTATTGGGTCTCCTCCGGGGTATGTTGGGTATAAAGAGGGTGGCCAGCTTACGGAAAAAGTCAAGAATAATCCTTACTCTGTTGTATTGTTCGATGAAATAGAAAAAGCACATGAAGACGTTCTTAATATTTTGCTTCAGGTTTTGGAATATGGTCATGTTACCGATGGCAAGGGTAATAAGGTGAGCTTTAAAAACACTGTTATTATATTAACTTCTAATGTGGGAATTGATCAGCTTAAAGTTGGTGGAACCGTGGGCTTTAAGGCACTGGAAGACGAAAAGCCCGAGTGGGACTACGAAAGTGTAAAGGAGAAGCTTCTTTCGGAACTTAAGGCTTATTTAAAGCCCGAACTTTTAAACAGACTCGACGAGATTTTAGTGTTTAAGCCGCTTACAAAGCCCGAGGTTGGTAAAATTATCGACATTTTGGTTAAAGAATTTAATGAAAGACTTGCCGATCAGTGGATCAAAGTAAAAATTGACGATAAAGTGCGAAAGCTTCTTTTAAAGGAAGGGTTTGATCAGGAATATGGCGCAAGACCTTTGCGAAGGGCCATTCAGCGGAATCTTGAAACCGTTATTGCTGATTATATTATTGAAAATGGTTCGCCAATTGGGTCAAAGCGGGTTGAATTGCCAATTACGGTCGATAGGGGACGAGTTACCGTGAATTCAACCGGATAACGGGTCACCGTTGACGAAATGCCGTAGCCGTAGGGACAAGTTTTTAACTTGTCTCTGTTTTCCCGATTTGTAATTGGCAATTTTGTCATCATGTGAATATTGGCCCCTTAAATATATCCTTGTAATCTGATAACATTGGTTGGTATTAAAGACAGGTTAAAACCTGTCCCTACGAATAACTAACAACCAACCAAATGAAAAAAGATATCTACGTTTGCACAGAATGCGGAGCCGAAAGTCTTGGATGGACAGGCAAATGCCAAGCGTGTGGTGCATGGGGTACATTGACTCCATTTTCCGAGAGTGAAAGTGAAGGCAGTGGCCGGCTTACGGCCGATGCTACCAAAAGTACAAAGGCTGGCGCCCGCAAGGCTACAGTAAAAAGTGTTGCTGACGTTGACTTGTCTACCGATATTAGAACCTCAAGTGGATTTTCCGAATTTGATCTTGTTTTGGGTGGAGGATTTGTATCGGCATCTGCAGTGCTTTTAAGCGGTGAGCCGGGTATTGGTAAATCTACGCTTGCACTAGCCAGTTTGCTTTCTCAAAAGGGTGGCGGGTATTATGTTACGGCAGAGGAAAGTCTTACCCAGGTTGCCAAACGGATAGAACGAATTGCCGGTAAAAAATTACCCGAGGACGTAAAGCTTGTTGAAGGGCGCAGCGTTGAAGAAATCATTTCAAAAATTAAACCCAAGACCGGTCAACTGGTTGTATGGGACTCACTTCAGGCACTATCGTCCGACGAGTCTACAGGTATACCCGGTGGGGTAAGCCAATCTCGGATTGTGTGCAGTAAAATTGTGCAAGCCACAAGGGAAAAGGGTATTATTTCGGTAATTGTTGGGCAGGTTACTAAAGACGGTTTTACTGCTGGGCCCAAACTTGTCGAACATATGGTTGATGCTGTTTTATATCTGGAATCTCTTCCCAATAGTACCGTGCGTGTGCTTAGGGCAGCCAAAAACAGGTTTGGTTCAACTATGGAAGTTGGTCTTTTAGAAATGAAAGAATCAGGCTTTTCCGATATCGATAATACATTTAACATTTTTGCTGCAGTTGGTGAGAATACCGCAGGTAGTGTTATGGCCTCAATTCTTGAAGGTAGCAGGGTTTTGGCTGTTGAAGTGCAAGGGTTGGTGGTTGAATCCGTTTATCAAATGCCACGTAGAATGGCCCATGGAATAACTAAACAGCGGCTTGAAATCATTGTGGCCGTGCTTTCAAAAGTGCTTAGACTTCCGCTTGGTAAGTACGATATTTTTGTAAATATTGCCGGCGGGCTCTTTGTTAAAGAGCCTTATATTGACCTTGCTACTGCCGTTGCTATTATTTCATCGCTTAAGGGGAAGATTATTCCAAAAGATGCGATTTTTTCAGGGGAGATTTCGCTTAGCGGAATTGTGCGTGCTCCCGACATGCTTTCAAAGCGGGTTAATGCTATGAAAAAAATAGGTTATAAAAAGTTTTATACTTCTGCTTATGCAGACATTAAAGTTACCAAGGGTTCGACTAAATCTCCTGCCGGTGTTATCGGGCTTAAGAATCTGAAGGAGCTTTTAAGGGCGGGAGCGTAGGGGGATTGAATTTATTAAGCTGCTCTAGGTGGAAGTCCGATCATTTCAATACTTGTTTGATTGTTTTCCGGCGGTGATGCATTATAAAGTGTATGCATTGTCTTAAGAATAGCGGCCTGAACTTCTCTTAACTCAAGGTTGGGATTGTCGCTTGTACATTTCCAACGTAATGGATAAATAAATCCATCATCTACTTGTGGTTCATTTTGATCAAACATTTGCCATAAAATACCCATCACAAGAGAATAGGACTCTTGTGACTTCCACACCAAACTATTCTCTACCGTGGGAAATGCTGTGCTCATTCCAAAATATGATGATAGAGCGTACTCTTGTTGTTCGATAATGTTCTGTTCTCTATTTATAGTAGCTACAGTCGGGCCTACACTTTGCTCAGGTGGTAATGCAAGCAGTACATTATTTGGACGATTCTTTGGATCTCGAAGTTGATCAGTAACGAATTTTATTATTTGTCCAGAACTTGGTCTTCTAGGTGAGTCGGGACTAGAAGGACTGGTTTCTGTGGGCTCGGCTCGCATTAAAAACTGACTGAAGTCGACTTTTGGCATTTGTATATAGCTAAATTTACCTAAATTGCGCTATTATATATATAT